>JBDKTO010000109.1 GCA_039680175.1 Veillonellales bacterium
CCGCCTTGAATATGCTAGCTAGCAAACGTGAAGCTCGGCCAGCTAAAAAGCACGGCAATATCCCGCTATAAGGAAAGGTGAAATAAATGAAAATCGAAGCTAACGGTGTGAAGCCGGAAGTGGTAGCGGCTATTGCTGCTGCTGTATATGCAATGGTGGGTACTCGCAAACTTGCGTTACGCATCAAACAAACTAGTAATATCTGGGCCCTTACCGGACGCCAGAAAAACATGAATTGTCATTAATGGGTACCAATAGAGCAGGCTGTTATCCGGTATGGGGTAACTGCCATGAGCATTCTATATATAATGGAGGAATAATAGGATGAAAAAATTTAATATTTCTGTTAACGGTGCTTCTTATCAAGTTGAAGTAGAAGAAGTAGCTGCCGCCGCAGCCGTTGCTCCTGCTGCCAAGGTTGCAGCTCCTGCAGCGAAACCCGCAGCTGCCCCTGCTGCTCCTGCAGCAAAACCGGCTGCCGCTGCTGTAGTAGGTGCTGGAGATACGGCTATCAAAGCGCCGATGCCTGGCAAAATTGTAAGAATCGTAGCGGAAGCTGGCAAGGCAATTAAAAAGGGTGAAGTAATCCTGATTCTGGAAGCTATGAAGATGCAGAATGAAATCACCGCTCCTGTTGCCGGTACCTTGAAATCGGTTAACGTAAATCCGAACCAGGGAGTAAAACCTGGCGAGATTATGGCAGTAATTGGCTAATTAAAGATACGTGCGGTTGTAACCACAGCCGCACGTATTTTTTTTATGAAAAAAATAAAATATGAAAATTCGGCGATTACTGATAAACAAAGGTTTTTCCCAAAAAGCAGCAGGATATGAAAAAGAAATGGTGAAAATAACAAAAACAAATAACGATATTGTCAGAAAAGGAGCTGATTGCTGCTAATGGAATCAATGCAGAAAGCTCTGCCGGGATGCGGCCTAGTGATGGTGATTACCGGCAACGGCAAAGGCAAGACAACTTCGGCTTTTGGCCAGGCACTGCGTGCTATTGGGCAGGGTTATAAAGTTTGTATGATTCAGTTCATGAAGGGCAGAAAATACGGCGAAGTTTTGGCGGCGGAGAAGTGGCTGCCGCAGTTTACCATTATTCAATCCGGTCTTGATACGTTCGTAATGCGGGACGATCCGTCTCCGGTGGATGTCGATCTTGCCAAACAGGGATTTGAAAAGGCTAAAGAAGCGATTTACAGCAAAGAATATAATATGGTGATATTAGATGAACTTAATATTGCCGTTGATTTTAAATTGATTCCCGAGGAAGAAGTTTTAGCGTTAATAAAAAATAAGCCGCCGGAAATCGATTTGGTATTAACCGGGCGCTATGCTTCCGCTAAAATCAGAGACATCGCCGATACGGTCAGCGAAGTGACAGAAGTCAAGCATCATTATTATGCCGGGAAGCAAGAAAGGGCAGGCATCGAATATTAACAACTGGGAGAACCGGGGAATCCGGTATCGCGATATCATATCTGGGGGGGAATTCCGATTGTATACAAAAGAATCATTGGCTAAAGCGAGCCAGGCAAGGACAAACTGGGAAGCGGCAGTGGAGAAAACCGTTGCAAAACATAGCGATCAAAAAGAACAGTGGACGACGGTGTCTGATTTGCCGATAAAGCGCATTTATGGTCCGGAGGACATTCAAAATACCCAGTTTGAAGATATTTCCTACCCCGGGCAGTTCCCTTTTTTGCGGGGAAATCAGCCAACCGGGTATCGGGGAAAGTATTGGACATTTCGCATGTTTTCCGGCATGGGAACGGCGGTGGAAACGAATAAACGCTGGCATTATCTCTTAGCTACCGGCCAAACCGGGTTGAGCACGGCCTTCGATTTTCCCACGTTGATGGGGTATGATTCCGATTCGTCCAAAGCCAGAGGTGAAGTGGGAAAATGCGGCGTGGCGATTGATACTATCGAGGATTTCCAGGATTTGATCCAGGGCATTCCTTTGGATAAAATCAGCACATCCATGACGATTAATCCGCCGGCCACCATATTATGGGCAATGTACTGCGCTGCTGCCCAGCAGCAGGGCGTGCCTCTGACGAAAATCAGCGGCACGATTCAAAATGATATCCTGAAGGAATTTATTGCTCAGAAGACGCTGATGTGTCCGCCGGAGCCTTCGGTCAAGCTCATTAGCGACACAATTGAATTCGGCACGAAGTACGTTCCGAAATGGAATACCATCAGTATCAGCGGCTATCACATCCGGGAAGCGGGGGCCACTGCCGTTCAGGAACTGGCGTTTACACTTCGGGACGGCATTGAATATGTGGAAGATGCCATTCAGCGGAAAGGGCTGCAGGTGGATGAGTTTGCTTCCCGCTTATCCTTCTTCTTTAATTCCCATATTGATTTCTTTGAAGAAATTGCTAAAATGCGGGCTGCCCGCCGGATGTGGGCCAAGATTATGAAAGAGCGCTTTGGGGCGAAGGATCCCCGATCCTGCTGGATGCGGTTTCATACTCAGACTGCCGGCTGTTCATTGACGGCGCAGCAGCCTTACAATAATGTGATTCGGACCGTTACCGAAGCATTGGCTGCTGTTTTGGGAGGAACCCAGTCTCTCCACACTAATTCACTGGACGAGGTCTTGTGTCTGCCTTCCGAACATGCCGTACAGATTGCTCTCAGGACACAGCAGATTTTGGCGGAAGAAACCGGCGTTGCCAATACGATTGATCCTTTGGCCGGTTCCTATTTTGTGGAGTCGCTGACTAATCAAATGGAAGAAAAGGCCTGGGAATATATTCATAAAATTGATGAAATGGGCGGCATGATCAAGGCTATCGAAAAGGGCTATCCTCAGCTGGAAATTTCCGACGCAGCTTATCGCTTTCAGCAGCAAATTGATGCTAAGGAGAAAGTCATGGTTGGCGTGAATAAATATGTGGAAGAGGATGAAAAAGTCGACATTCCCCTTGTGACTATTGATGAATCGGTGGAGGCAGAGCAGTTGAAGCGGCTGGCGGCTGTGAAGAGAAAACGTGACGGCCGTACAGTTGCTGCCTGTTTGAAGGATATTGCCAATGCCTGCAAGAACGGCGATAATGTCATGCCATATTGCATTGAAGCGGTTAAAAATTATGCCACCGTTCAGGAAATCTGTGATGTATACCGGGAAGTCTATGGGGAATACCGCGATCCGGGAATATTCTAATTTATTTTTTAGCTGACTTGAGGAGGTAAGTTTGATGCCAAATAGAACGATTCGTATACTCATCGCCAAACCCGGCCTTGACGGCCATGACCGCGGCGCCAAAGTATTGGCCAGATGTTTTCGTGATGCCGGCTTTGAAGTCATTTATACGGGCTGTCATCAAAGCCCGGAGCAGGTAGCTGCCGTTGCGATTCAGGAGGATGTTGATGTAGTGGGGCTAAGCTGTCTGTCGGGTGCCCATAAATTTCTTTTTCCCGAGGTAGCCAAGCTGCTCAAAGAGCAGGGAGCGGAAGATATCATTGTGATCGGCGGCGGCATTATTCCCGAACAGGATATGCCGGCGTTGTATGAAGCCGGTCTGAAAGCGATTTTTACGCCGGGAACCACATTGGAATCCATTGTTGAGTGGATTAATACCCATGTGACGCCGCAGGTGTGACAGTATGAAGGAATTAAGCAGGAAAGTATTAGCAGGAGACATTCGTGCGGCCTCCCGGCTGATTCGCAATCTGGAAGATCAAATACCGGATACTCAGTTGGCAATGCGGGAGCTATTTACCGCAGCCGGCAGTTCTCATGTGATTGGTATTACCGGGGCGCCGGGCGCGGGGAAAAGCACCTTGACGGATGAACTGATTGCCGCCTATCGTAAAAGGAATAAGACGATTGGGGTGCTGGCGGTGGATCCAACCAGCCCTTTTTCCGGCGGGGCCATTTTGGGCGACAGAATTCGTATGCTGCGCCATTCCGAAGACAAAGGTGTATTTGTCAGAAGTTTGGCAACTAAAGGCTCCCTGGGCGGTTTGTCCAAAGCGGTTGGCGAAGGAATTCATGTGATGGAAGCCTTAAAAAAAGATAAAATCGTGGTGGAAACCTGCGGCGTAGGCCAGCAGGAGGTGGATATTATTAATCACGCCCATACGGTCGTCGTGGTTCTTGTCCCGGGCATGGGCGATGAGATTCAGGCGATCAAGGCCGGGCTAATGGAAATTGCCGATATTTTTGTGATCAACAAAGCGGACCGGGACGGCGCCGGCAAATTGTATCAGGAAGTATTGAATATTGTGGCAATGGCGAAGAAAAGCGGCGAAAGTTCGCCGACTGGCTGGACGATACCGATTGTGAAGGTGGAAAGCGTACTTCAGCCTCATGCGTTTGCCGAGAGTGTTGAAGTTTTAGGCAATAAAATTGAAGAGCATTATCAATACCTGATTAAAAGCAAGGCACTGGTCGCTCGTAAGCGCCGGAAAGCAAAAGCGGAGCTGAATGAAGCATTGTGGGCTGCTCTGTTCCAACCGATAGTAAACAAATTGAACGGAGATGGAGAAATGGAGCAGATGGTAGATCAATTGCTGAACCGGGAAACGGATCCCTACACTTTGGCGGAAGAAGTGGCCCGGCGGTATATTAAAACAGTGAACAACGGAAAGGACGGCGGCAAATGAATTTTACCCCGAAAACAGAAATTGCGATGAGGACCGGGAAACTGCAGCAAAAAATAATTGAGCAGGGACTTGACGGAGCACTCATTTTTTTAAATAGTGATTTATTTTACTTTACCGGCACGGTACAGACTTCATTTTTGTACATACCGGCTGCCGGGGAGCCGGTATTGATGGTGAAAAAAGGGCTGCGCCGCGGCAGTGAAGAGTCGCGGTTGAAGAATATCGTTTCCATCCACAGTCCCAAGAAAATACCTGAAGCCCTGGCTGGATTTGGCTTCACCGATCTAAGCAAAATCGGACTGGAGCTGGACGTATTGCCGGTTAATCTTTATAAACTGTACCGTAAGATTTTTCCTCAGGCCGAGTTGAGCGATATTTCTCCGGCAATTAAAGCGATTCGCGCTATAAAATCTCCTTATGAAATCGAGCTACTGAAGCAGGCTCTGGTTGTATCCGACCAGGCTTTTTCCACCGTGCCTTCTTTACTGCGGGAAGGCATGACGGAGATCGAGCTGGCAGCATTGTTTGAAGCGGAGCTGAGGAAACGCGGCTTTGCCGGCTGCTGCAAAATGCGGGCTTTCAACCAGGAGTTTTTGTTTGGCGATATTTGTACCGGCAGCAGCGGCTTTTACCCCAGTTACTTTGACGGTCCTGTCGGCGGAACCGGTGTTTCCGTCTCACATCCCAAAGGCGCGGGCTGGAAAAGAATCAACCGGAATGAAGTCGTTTATATTGACTATACCTCCATTATTGAAGGCTATACCGGAGATCAGACACGGATTTTCTGTATCGGTGAGCTTTCCCCCCGGATGGTGAAGGCCTTTGAGGCTGCCTTACAGATTGAAGCCGCAGTGCTTAAAGCCATGAAACCGGGGACCTTGGCGGAGGAGCCTTATTTACTGGCGCTTAATCTGGCGGAGGAACTGGGATATAAAGATTATTTTATGGGCTATAAGGACGATCAGGTTAAATTCCTGGGGCACGGGCTGGGACTGGAACTGGATGAATGGCCTATATTCGCCAAAGGTTTCAAGCTTCCGATAGTTCCGGGAATGACCTTTGCCCTTGAACCTAAATTTGTCTTTCCCGAAGGGGCCATCGGCACGGAAAATAGCTTTGTCATGACGGAAACAGGTCCTGAATATTTAAGCATCACTCCGGAAGTTATTACTTATCTGAAAGTGTAAAAATAACAAGAAGGAGAACTTATCATTGAGCAAACCAAAAAGGATTACTTTAAAAGAAGCCGGAGCTTTGGTGCATGACGGGGATCAGATCACTTTTAGCGGTTTTACCATCTGGCGGCGTCCGGTGGCTCTTTGTTATGAACTGATTCGTCAGGGGAAAAAGGATCTCCACTTATTCGAGGTACAAGGCGGCTATCACAGTGATCTATTAGTGGGTGCCGGTTGCGTAAAAATATGGGAAGGCGCCTGGATGGGTCAGGAGATGCTGGGGAAGATAGGCGAAAACTTAGCCAGGAAGCAAATCGATGGTGATATCCTGGTGGATGATTACAGTCATGGGCATACAGTAGGGCGTTTAATGGCCGGGGCGCTGGGGCTGCCGTTTTTTCCCTGCGCACTGGCCATGGGAACCGATATTTTAAATCCGGAATATGATCAACTGGCCAATGCCGGGTTAAGAGACGGCAAGCATCGGAATATTCCGGCCAAAAAATATGTAATAGCTCAGGATCCGTTTTTCGGCCGGAGCGATTGTCTGCTGCTGCCGGCGGTCAATCCGGATGTGGCTTTAGTCTATGCGCCGATTGTCGGCGATGAGGGAACGGTCCGGGTCCTGTCTCAAAGTTACAATGACGCCGAAGTCATTAAAGCTGCCAAAACGGTGATTGTTATTTGTGAAGAAACTGTTCCCGACAGCTATCTGCGCAACGATCCGGCAGCTAATTTGGCTTCCGGTTATGAAATTGACTATGTGGTGGAATGCCCCTGGGCTGCCCATCCTACCGGGTCGCAGTTTTACTATGATTCGGATGCCGATTTTTTAAAATCCTATAACCGGAATGTGCGGGATCAGAAGGCCTTTGATGAATTTGCCGATCAATGGATCTTTGGTGTGAGCTGCCATGAAGAATATTTGGAAAGATTGGGGACGAAGCGGCTGGAAGGATTGCGGGCCAGCTCGATTATGGGTTATTCCAGCAGGATTAAAAGGGGGACAAGAGCATGAAATACTCCGCTGAATACTGCAAGCCCGGTGAGTTTCAACCCATTGATCTGCTGGCGGCTGCGGCCGCCCGGGAAGTTTGCGACGGCGATGTCGTTTTTGCCGGTACAGGACTTCCCATGCTGGCTATTACCTTGGCACAGCATGAACAGGCTCCCAATGCCGTATGCATCTACGAAGGCGGGAGCATTGACGGGAGGCCGCTGAGTTTACCGACGTCTGTCGGCGATGCCCGCTGCACGTACCAGGCATCCAGGGCTTCCGGCTTGTTTGAAGCTTTTTACGGTCAACTGCATTCCGGTTATGTGGATCTTGGTTTTTTAGGCGGCGCTGAAATTGACAAATACGGCAATGTAAATTGTACGGTAATCGGCGATTACAATCAGCCGAAAAAGAGATTTACCGGCAGCGGCGGTAATGCCGATATTTGTTCTTATGCGAGACGAACCGTATTTATTATGGTACAGGAGAAGCGCCGCTTTAGGGAAGAAGTTGATTATGTCACGTCGCCCGGATGGCGGGTTAAAAAATGGCCGTCAGGGGAATGGGCTTCCAAGCAGGAGGTGTACGGGTCGTATTTTAAGGGTGGAGTTTCCACTGTGATTACGGATATGGCCGTTTTTCGTTTTGATGAAACCGGCGAAATGTACCTGGATACCGTCCATCCCGGCTTTTCAGTGCAGGATGTGCTGGATCATGTTGATTTTAAGCTGAATGTAGACCGGGTATCAGGCGAGACGCTGCCACCAACGAAGAAACAAGTGGAATTACTTTACCACGTTATTGATCCGGAAGGGATTTTCCTGCCATAAGCGGATTATGCCGCTTATGGTGATAATTTGCATAGTTCTCCCTATTTACATCTCATGGGTAAATAAGGTAAAATAATAATGGCTGTGAGTCAAGTGTCGGGGAAATGGTTCACCTGCTTTAGGTTTTGATTTTGCAAAATAGTATGGCGGGGGAATTTTTATACCAAAAGTCCTTGCTTTATGCAAGGATTTCTTTTGTTTGTTGTAGAAGCATTACTGCATCGGTAGGGCAGAGTAAAACTGGGAGGTAATAGATTGAGAAGCAGCAGAAGCACAAATTATGGTATAATGGCTCTATTTTTAATTACCGGTGCGGTTTTAGGCGGTATTCTGGGAGAATTTATCGCGGGCTCAGCGACTTTGTCAGGACTGGCACCTTATTTTGTAAAAACGTTTCCCGTTTTTGATATGCCGCCGGTTACCATAAATTTGTATGTGATTAAGCTGGTCGTGGGGTTTGCCTTATATCCGAATTTAATCAGTATTTTGGGAATGCTAGTAGCAATTCTGTTGTTTCGGCGGTTCTAGCATTTCAGCTGTAGATAAACCGGGAGGTTACTATGACAATCATTCTGGCGTCCGCTTCACCAAGACGGCGGGAGTTATTAGAGCAGGTGGGCTGTGAATTCAGCATTATTACCAGTGATGTGGAAGAAGACAATACCCGTCAGATGATGCCGGCGAAGCTGGCAGTAAGTCACGCTCAGGCGAAAGCTTTGGCGGTGGCGTCAACCCTGTCCCGGCAATCTGTCGTGATTGGCGCGGATACGATAGTGGTCTTTGGCGGAAAAGTGTACGGTAAGCCCGCGGATGGGGCGGATGCGCGTCGCATGCTGCTGAATTTAGCCGGAAAAGATCATCAGGTGATTACCGGAATTGCTGTAGTGAAGGGTGAAAATCTTTGGACGGACGTTGCCGTTACTGCTGTACGGCTCGCCGACCTGACTGCGAAACAAATTGAAGCATATGTTAATACCGGTGAGCCTATGGACAAGGCCGGTGCTTATGCCATTCAGGGAAAGGGAGCTCTTTTTGTGGAATCCATCCAGGGTTCGTATTCCAATGTTGTGGGGCTGCCTTTAAAGACATTAGCGGATTTGCTGAAAAAGGCGGGTGTCAGTTTATTGTGAACGATACTGTTAAGCCACTTATGATGAAGGAACTACCGGAGGATGAGCGCCCGCGGGAGAAAATGCTTATCCACGGGGCACAGGCTCTGAGTAATGCGGAGTTATTAGCGATACTGCTTCGTACCGGGACAAGACAGGAGCCGGTGGTCAGTCTGGCTCAGCGGATTTTAAAAAAATTTGAGGGGGACGGACTGTCGGCCCTGGCTGCAGTCAAGCCTCAGGAATTAAGCCAAGTCAGAGGCGTGGGACCGGCAAAGGCAGTCACCGTTATGGCTGCAATTGAATTGGGAACGCGGCTTCAATCCCAGGCAGCTGCCCGCCGTCCGGTGATTCGCTCGCCGCAGGATGCGGCGGATCTCATGATGGCCCGGCTGCGTTATGAATCCCGGGAGCACTTTATGGTGTTGCTGTTGTCAACGAAAAATCATGTGATTGCAACATCGGTAATATCAGTAGGCAGTTTAAACGCTTCGATTGTTCATCCCCGGGAATTATTTCGGGAAGCGATTTGTTATTCGGCGGCAGCGGTTATTTTGATCCATAATCATCCCAGCGGCGATCCTGCGCCAAGCCAGGAAGATATTGTTTTGACGAAAAAATTGGTGGAAGCCGGGCAATTGTTAGACATTACTGTTTTGGATCACGTAATTATTGGGGATAATAGGTATGTCAGCCTAAAAGAAAAGGGAATAATAGGATAGCATTTGAGTTGCCGGCTTTAGAGAATAGTTTGGAGCTGTAATGGAAAGGGGTCGTTTTTTATGAAGCTGTTTGGATCATTGTCCCGGGATATGGGGATAGACCTTGGCACCGCCAACACTCTGGTGCATGTAAAAGGAAAGGGGATTGTCCTTAGAGAACCTTCTGTGGTTGCGATTCAGCGGGATACCGGTGAAGTACTGGCCGTGGGTGAAGAGGCAAAGCAGATGATTGGCCGGACTCCGGGAAATATTGTGGCCATCCGGCCGCTGAAGGATGGCGTAATTGCTGATTTTGATATTACTCAGTCTATGCTGAAATATTTTATCAGACGTTCGATTGATACAAAGTCTTTTATTCGCCCGCGGGTTGTTGTCGGTGTGCCATCAGGCGTAACGGAAGTGGAAAAAAGAGCAGTGATTGATGCGACGATCCAAGCCGGGGCGCGGGAAGCATATCTGATCGAAGAACCAATGGCGGCTGCCATTGGCGCCGGGTTGCCTGTTCATGAACCAACCGGCAACATGGTGGTCGATATCGGCGGCGGGACGACGGAGGTAGCGGTTATTTCTCTGGGAGGAATTGTTACCAGCCGTTCCATACGTATCGGCGGTGATGAGATGGATGAGGCAATCGTGCAATATATTAAGCGGACGTACAATCTGATGATTGGTGAGCGGACCGCCGAGGAAGTCAAGGTTGCTATCGGTGCGGCTATTGTACCGGAAGTGGAGGAGTCCATGGATATACGGGGACGTGATTTAGTGACCGGTCTGCCCAAGACACTGACGATTCGGGCCGGTGAGGTACAGCAGGCTTTGAATGAGCCGGTTACGGGAATTATTGAAGCCGTAAAAGTTACTTTGGAGAAAACTCCGCCGGAGCTTGCTTCCGACATTATGGATCGGGGGATCGTCATGACCGGCGGCGGGTCGCTGCTTCGGGGTCTGGATCGTTTATTGAACAAAGAGACCGGCATGCCGGTTCATATTGCGGAAGATGCCTTGTCATGTGTGGGAATTGGTACCGGTAAAGCATTAGAAAGCATTGACTTATTAAAACGTGTGCTAATGTCCCCCAAAAAGCTGGGGTAAGATAGGAGAGAGGAGCCGAAATTGTGGGAGCTTTTAACAAAAAGACGGTCGTCTTGGCGGTGACTATAGTAACCGTCTTTTTGCTGGCCATTTCTGCGGTCCATGGTAAATATCAGTTTTCCTATATGGAGAAAGTGATTACAACGATTTTGGCACCGGGTGAATATGTTTTTTCTCGGATAGGGTTTGGATTCCGGCGAGTCGGATTATTTACCGGTGAAATGATGACGGTATATCGTGACAATCAGACGTTACGGTCGGAAAATGAACAACTCCGTCAAAATAATCTAAATATTAGCGAGATCGTGGCAGAAAATACGAGGCTGCAGGCGATGCTTGCTTATAAGACGGGGACGCCGCAATTTGATTTAGTGCTGGCGAAAGTGATTGCCCGGGATCCGGGAACCTGGACCAGCATTATTGTAATCAATCGTGGCTCTGCCGATGGCATTACCAAGGATATGCCGGTGGTTACACCTCAGGGGCTGGCGGGGAATGTAATCCGTGTTTACAGCAATACGGCTAAAGTGCAGTTGCTTCTGGATCCTCGCAGCGCGGTGGGAGCCTTGGTTCAGCGGCCGGAATCGAGAGTGGCGGCTATTGTGGAAGGCAATGGGGCGAGTCCTTTTGTCCCAAGAATGGTGAATGTGGCCCGGGATGCCGATATTATTAACGGCGATCAGATTATTACCTCCGGTTTTGGCGGGATTTATCCGAAAGGGCTGCTAATAGGGGAAGTCGTTGATGTAGTTAATGAGGAAGGCGGTTTATTAAAATATGCTATTCTGAAGCCGGCAGTGGATTTTGATCGACTGGAAGAAGTCTTTGTGATTATACGTTCACGGGAACCGGTACCTGTTTTACCGGCAGCTCCCTCTGCGCCCCAGGGAAGTCAAAATGGACAAAAGACACTTTTGCCGCAAGGGGCGAAAGGCCAATGATCGTGCTGATGTGGACAGGAGTACTCTTAGTGGCTGTTATTTTGCAGTCAACCATTTTGCCGCTGCTTGCAGTTCACGGCGTGTGGCCTGATTTATTGCTGCTGGTAGTAGTGTCCTCCAGCTTGTTGCTGGGCAAAGAACATGGTGTGGGAATTGGCTTTTTTGCCGGTTTGATCCAGGATTTGGCCTCGGGAAATATTTTTGGCCTGAATATCCTTTCTAAGCTGGCTACCGGTTATTGTTTCGGACTGGCGGAACGCAAGGTATTTAAGGATCATATTTTGCTGCCGGTAATAATGGTCGCAATGGCCACGTTGTTTAATGGCGCCATTATGCTGGCGGTGCTGTTTGTATTGGGTTATCAGGTGGACATTTTACCGGCGGTGCGGCATAAGATACTGCCGCTTCTGTTCTATAATATGGTTTTTTCCATTCCAATTCATCAGATTGTCTATCGTTTAAGCCGAATACAAAAAAACTGATTCATGTATGCAGGAGAGGAGGGCGATTGCCGTGCAGGGTAAGCCTTCAAGCCATCGGTTAGATATATTGGCCTTCATTGTGATTTTCGTATTTTTAGCGCTTATCGGTCGATTGAGTTATCTGCAGGTTGCACAGGGCAGCTATTATGGGCGGCTGGCAGATGGCAATCGCATCCGTCTTATTCCGGCTATGGCGCCGCGAGGTATTTTTTATGATCGCAACGGGATACCTTTAGTGTCCAATCGTCCTGGCTTCACCGTATCTATTTTACCGATAACCGGTCCGGTGGCGGAAGACGTTATTACAAATTTAGCGGAGATACTGGGAATCGGCAGTGATGAGATTCACGCAAAACTGGCACAGCGTTCAGGTTCTTTTGAGCCGATTCGCATTAAGAATGATCTTGGACCGGAAATTGTCACTAAAATTGAGGAGCGGCGCAATGAGCTGCCGGGTGTAGTCATTGAAATTCAGCCCATCCGCAATTATGTCAATAATGAACTGGGTGCCCATATTTTTGGCTATGTTAGTGAAATCAACGATGTTGAGCTGAAGCAAGGAAAAGCCCAGGGATATAAATCCGGCGACATTATTGGCAAATTCGGCCTGGAGAAGGTATATGATCATGAATTGAGGGGAGTCGACGGCGGCGGCCAGGTGGAAGTCGATGTTACCGGCCGGCCGGTGCATGTGCTGGGGAAGAAGGAACCGGTTCCCGGCGATAATCTGGTTCTAACCATTGACAGCAGGATACAAAAAGCCGCTGAAAAAGCAATCGACGAGCAGCTCAGCTATCTGCAGACGAAAACCGAGAATGTGAACGCTAAGGCTGCGGCTGCGGTAGTCATTAATCCGAAAACCGGTGAGATACTGGCTATGGTAAGCCGGCCGACATTCAATCCCAATTTGTTTTCCGGCGGAATTTCTTCCAAGGATTGGAATGCCTTAAACAGCAATCCTTATCATCCCATGGATAATAAGGTTATTTCCGGGGAATATCCCCCTGGATCTACATTTAAGATTGTTACCGGAGCTGCCGCGTTGGAACTGGGGAAAGTGACGCCGGAAGAAAAAATTTTAGATACCGGTCATCACTGGCTGATTCCTAAGGGGAATTCTGAGGGAGAAGCTCTGGGATGGATTGATTTTAAAGTAGCTCTGGCAAAATCGGATAACGTTTATTTTTACGAAATGGGCAATCGTCTGGGGATTGACAACCTGGAAAAATATGCCCGGATGTTTGGCCTGGGAGCGGTAACCGGCATCAATCTGCCGGAAGAAACGGACGGATTGGTGGCCAATCGGCGTTACAAAGAGAAGGTATATAAAGAAGACTGGTATTTATCGGAAACTTTTGATGCTGCTATTGGTCAGGGGTTTCAACTGGTAACACCGCTTCAAATGGCAGTATTAATGGGCGAAGTGGCCAACGGAGGTCATCGTTACCGTCCGTATTTGGTTAGCAAAATTACCTCTGCCAGCGGGGATCCCTTAAAAATTTTTGCCCCCGAAGAACTGGGGCAGATCACTCTTTCCGATGAAACACTTACTCTGATTCGCCAGTCACTGCGGGAGGTGGCAGAGGAAGGGGGTACGGCGGGCAGTCTGTTTCATGATTTTCCTATCACCATAGCCGGTAAAACCGGTACGGCGGAAAACCCTCACGGTCGGGATCATGGCTGGTTTGTGGCCTATGCACCCTTTGATGATCCCCGGGTAGCGGTTGTGGTTATTGTTGAACAGGGAGGATTTGGTACCTCTTCTGCTGCTCCTATTGCCAAAAAGATATTAGAGGCGGCTTTTAATGTTAATCAGCCGGTTACCGAGGCTGTCAAAGTCTATCGACCGAACACTGCAATATAGCAAGTTTTTCGGTATTGTATTGCAGGAGAATTGGTAAATAAAGCGAATTTTAGAATCATGTGAACTATATGGGACATGGCAATTATTAGGAGAACGATATGGGTGACAGCGTTGTATTTAAAGGCAGAAAAAATGGTTTGCAGCTAATTATTAATGAGTCGGTGGAGTTTGAAGAGATTGTCGGACAATTAAAGGCTAAGCTGGAGGCTGCTGCGGATTTTTTCAGTACCGGGGCTGCCGTGCAGGTACCGTCGGCAGAACGGCTGCTTTCACCGGAGCAACAAAATGAATTGCAGCAGGTGTTTAGCGAGCATGGCCTTATCTGGCAGGAATCGACGCCAGCAGAGCTTCCGGCAGGCAGCGGACAAGAATCCCAGGCTGATTCAGACGCAACGGAGAAGTCTCAGACACTCATTGTTGCCAGAACGATTCGCGGTGGACAGGAAGTAACCCATAGCGGTATGATTGTCATTTTAGGTGACGTAAACCCAGGTGCGAAGGTGGTCGCCGGCAGGGATATCGTTATTCATGGGGCTTGTCGCGGTGTTGTTCATGCCGGGGCATTTGGCGATACGAGTGCAACGATAACCGCCAACCAGCTGCTGGCATCTCAAATTCGAATTGCCGGACTGATTGCCAGAGCGCCGGATCATCTGGATAAACCGGCCTATGTAGAAACGGCACGAATTCAGAATGGTATTGTGCTCATTGAACCAGCGAAATAGGAGGGCTTCCAGCATATGGGTGAGGTAATTGTTATAACTTCAGGCAAAGGCGGTGTTGGCAAGACAACGACAACTGCCAATCTGGGTACCGGTTTCGCTTTAATGGGGAAAAAAGTTGTATTGGTGGATGCCGATATCGGGCTGCGTAATCTAGATGTGGTTATGGGGCTGGAGAATCGCATTGTGTATGATCTTGTGGATGTGACCGAAGGAAACTGCCGTTTGAAGCAGGCTTTAATTCGGGACAAGCGTTATGAGACACTTTATTTGCTGCCGGCTGCCCAGACCAGGGATAAAACTGCCGTCAATCCCGATCAGATGCGGTTGCTGTGCCAGGATTTGGCTCAGGAGTTTGATTACGTTCTTATCGATTGTCCTGCCGGGATTGAACAAGGTTTTAAAAATGCTATTGCCGGCGCCGACCGAGCCATTATTGTGACTACGCCGGAAGTTTCGGCGGTTCGTGATGCGGATCGAATCATCGGCTTGCTGGAGTCGGAAGGGAAAAGCAATCCTAAATTGATTGTCAATCGCATCCGGCCTCAGATGGTAAAAAAAGGGGACATGATGGATATTGACGATATTATCGAAATTTTGGCGGTCGATTTATTAGGAATCATTCCGGAAGATGAGTATATTGTCATTTCCACCAACCGGGGAGAACCGGCCATTACCAATCCGGTTTCGACGGCGAGTACTGCCTATAAAAACATTGTCCGCCGGCTGATGGGAGAGAATGTTCCCTTAATGACTTTTGAGGTTCATGACGGATTCTTCGATAAACTGAAAAGAATATTTGGATTTTAGGGGGGGGATAACTGTGCTTGAGCTAATACGAAAATTGTTCGCTAAGGAGTCAGTCGGCTCGAAAGATATTGCGAAGGAACGTCTCCGCCTGGTATTGGTTCATGACCGGGTCAATGTATCGCCGCAGTTTATGGAAGTCCTCAAAGATGATATGATCAGAGTGATTTCAAACTACATGGAGATCAACGAGAAGGATATGGAAGTGAATCTTACCAATACCAAAACATCAGTGGCACTGATTGCCAATATTCCGGTAAACCGGATGAAGCGGGGTGTTATTTCCGATGATTAATCATCTGAGGACACAGAAGCACAGACTTCTGTGTCTCATTTTTTTGCCACTGCAGCAACCTCAATTTGATTACCGCGCCGTGCAACGTAAGGTGAAAGGGAGGACAGGATGCTAACCGCAGAGAGCGCAGAGAGATATCGGCTGAAATGATGGTATTGCCACTGGACGTGAAGGGGAAATACTATTATAATGAGAAAAGATTTATTCGATTCATTTCATTTTAGAGGAAGCGAAAGGTATATGCAATCATGCTGAATCGGCGGTTGTTAAGAAATCTGGACTATGTAACAATAGTGATGACCGGCTTACTGATTTTAATCAGTCTGGTTATTATCGGCAGTGCCACCCACGTGAATGCACCCAGTGAGGATCGGTACTGGTATGTGCAGCGCCAGGGTATCTTTGCAGTCGTTAACATTTTTATTATTTTTGTTATGCTGCATTTTGATTACCGATCATTAGGCAGAGTTGCCAATATTTTATATGGCATTAATTTGGTAATGCTGTTGGCCGTTATGCTTGTCGGGCAATCAGCCCTCGGGGCCCAGCGCTGGATTCAGCTTGGACCGATCAGCATCCAGCCGTCGGAGTTTTCCAAGCTGATTATGATTATTTCTTTGGCGAATCTTTTGGATAAACGTGCCGGGAAATTAAATTCTTTTCGCGAGATTATTCCGGTATTCCTTTATGTTGGCGTTCCTTTCCTGCTGGTATTAAAGCAGCCGGATCTGGGAACATCGCTGGTATTTCTGGCAATTTTATTTGGCATGATTTTTATTGCAGGGATCAGTACTCGGCATTTGATGATAATATTTGGTGCCGGAATTGCTGTTATGCCGATCTTTTGGCACTTTCTCAAAGATTATCAGAAAAAACGGTTGACAGTGTTTATTGATCCCAATGTGGATCCTTTAGGCTCCGGTTACCATATTATTCAATCCAAAATTGCTATCGGCTCCGGCATGCTGTTCGGCAAGGGATTGTTCGGCGGTACGCAAAGTCAGTTGAACTTTCTGCCGGAAAATCATACCGACTTTATTTTTGCCGTTATTGGCGAGGAACTGGGATTTGTCGGCGCGGTTTTGATATTACTGATTTATTTTGTCCTTTTATATCGGGGTATTAAGATTGCCGGCTTGGCCAGAGATAACTTCGGCACTTTGCTGGCTACGGGAATTACTTCCATGCTGACTTTTCATGTCTTGGTGAATGTCGGTATGACGGCGGGAATTATGCCGGTAACGGGAATCCCCCTGCCCCTTATGAGCTATGGAGTCAGCGCTTTGACAACAAATATGATCAGTATCGGCATTTTGTTAAATATATATATGCGGCGGCAGAAAATTTTGTTTTAAATAAAAATGCACGACCGAGGGGTTGTGCATTTTTACGTTATAAAAATAAGGATTTGTCATATACATTTGAATAGAAGTATGGGCTGTGGGGTGGCGTATATGGCAAAACCGTGGAATCGATGGCAAAATCACTGGGAAACCAGGGAGCCCTGGCAGTACCGGGGAGAAGAAGATGACTACGGCTGGCTGAAACGGTCGGTAACGGCGATCTTGCTTTTTACTGTAATTTATGGGGCGCATGTGTCGGATACCCGCCTGGGCCGCGCCATTGACGACGGAGTTCACTATGTATTGACGGTGGACACCGATTGGGGCTATTTAATGAGTCAGGCAGCGAATTATGCCCCCAAGGATATGGATTTATCGGCGTTAAAGCGAGTTCAAACCACAGTTTCCCAGCCGGCCGATCCTTTGCAGTATATGAGTAAGCCGGTCACCGGTAAAATTACGGCGAAGTATGGCTGGCAGCAGCATCCGGTTTTAAAACAAGAGATGATGCACGAGGGAATTGATTTTGCAGTACCATTAGGCACCAGTGTACGGGCCAGTGCGCCGGGACAGGTTAAAATGATTACCGACAGCGCTCAGTTCGGCAAAGTGCTGATTCTTCAACACAGCCAGGCAGTAGAAACTTTGTATGGGCATTTGGGGGAGGTATTGGTGCAGCCTGATGATATGGTGAGTCAGGGACAGGTAGTGGCCAAAGTCGGCAAGACGGGAATGACTTCCGGTCCCCTGCTCTATTTTGAGGTTCGGGAAAATGGAAAAGCCGTGGATCCATTAACCCGGCTGAAAGGCGATTTTCCGGTCGAAGAGAGGAAGTGAAGTTTTGCGGACCGGCAGGATACATGGGATCCAATTGGTTTTAAATCATTGGTTTTTAGGTTTGATTTTATTGTTTACTTTAATGGGGCTGGGTGGAAAGGTGCTGGTGGTGTTTAGTGCGGTATTGTTTCACGAATTGGCTCACGCATTAACTGCGATGGCACTTGACTTTACTGTAAGGGAAATTGAACTGTTGCCTTTTGGCGGTGTTGCCCGTATTGATGGTCTGGGGCAGGCCGGCTCAGGGGATGAAATCAAAATAGCGGCCGCCGGGCCAGCTGCCAGTCTGGTTTTGGCGGCCGTTGTATATTTAAGCATGCAAAAACTGATCGGGTGGGGAGAGTTACTGGGATTTTATTATGAAGTCAATGTTATGTTGGCATTGTTTAACCTTATTCCGGCGCTGCCTTTAGATGGCGGCCGCATTTTGCGTGCTTATCTGGCGCGGCAGGGAAATTATAATCGGGCTACGCATATAGTGGTTAGAATTAGTTATTTTCTCTGTTTGATACTGGTGGGCTTGGCTGGCTATAGCTATTTAAGCAGCGGTACTATTAATCTGACCTTATTTATTGCCGCTGTTTTTCTTTATGTGGCAGGGAAAAAGGAACAGGCTGTGGCCGGGTTTCGAACCCTGCGGCTATTTGCCCATAAAAAAGCAAAATTGCAGCGGCAAGGGTTGATGATGACAAGACAGATTACGGCGCTGGAGACGGCCAGAGTGAAGGATGTTGTCCAATGCTTTCAAGCCGAATACTACTATATGGTGGTGGTGGTGGATGGCAAGCTTCGCTTCTGCGGCATGATAACGGAAACGAAAATTTGGGAAGAGCTGCCGGAGCGGGGGTTATATAGCCGGATTGGCGATTTAATCTAGGGAGGACCGGCAGGATTTTTTTTTATTATGTAGAACCTAAGGTAGGATATTCGGACTAAAGTTTGGATATTTTTGGGTAAGATATAGGTAGAATGGCAATCAATAGTTTGGAGGTAACACATGATTACGCTTGATCCCGCTATTTTAAGCCGGGTAGCCAAACCGGGACGTTATACCGGTAATGAATGGAACAGCATCATCAAGGATCCGTCCCAGGTGGGGATTACTGTGGCACTGGCATTGCCGGATGTATATGAAGTCGGTATGTCAAATCTGGGTCTGAAAATTTTATATCAAATTATCAATAACCGGCCGGATGCCGCGGCAGAAAGGGTTTATGCGCCATGGGTGGATATGGAGGCGGAAATGCGACGGTATCATATTCCGCTGTTTACCCTGGAAAGTAAGCGGCCGGTGCAGCATTGCGATATCATCGGATTTTCGCTTCAGTACGAGCTAAGTTATTCCAACGTACTCAATATGCTGGATTTATCCGGCATTCCCCTGCTGGCAGCCGACAGGGAAGACAAGTTTCCTTTGGTGATTGGCGGCGGTCCCTGCGCGTTTAATCCTGAACCGGTGGCGGCTTTTTTTGACTGTTTCGTGATCGGCGAGGGCGAAGAAGTGATGGAGGAAGTGATTGAAACAGCAGCGGATTGGAAAAAAGCAGGCAAAGCAGGCGGCCGCACGGCTTTATTAAAACAATTGGCCGGTTTGAAAGGAATTTATGTACCATCATTATACAGCGTCAGTTATGCTGCTGATGGTACGGCAGCGAAGGCTGCGGTCAACTGCCCGGAAGCAAAGCCGGTGATTGCCAAACGGGTGATCCGGGACTTGAATCAGGTGGAATTCGCCACCCGGCCGGTAGTTCCTTACCTGGACATTGTGCATGACCGGATTATGCTGGAATTATTTCGTGGCTGCACTCGAGGCTGCCGTTTTTGTCAGGCGGGGGTTATTTATCGCCCGGTCAGGGAAAGACGGCCGGAAATTCTGCTGCAGCTGGCTCAGGAACTGGTTGATAGCACCGGATATAATGAAATGTCCCTGACCTCGCTGAGCTCGGCCGATTATTCTTGCTTGCATCAGCTTGTTCAAGCCTTAATTGAAAGATTTAAAGAGCAGGGGGTCAGCGTGTCGCTGCCGTCACTGCGAATTGACAGTTTTTCCGTGCAGTTGGCCCAGGAAGTGCAGCAGGTTCGTAAAAGCGGGCTGACGTTTGCGCCGGAAGCGGGTACACAGCGTCTGCGGGACGTAATCAACAAAGGGGTAACGGAAGAAAATTTGATGACTGCGGTGGGAGCTGCTTTTGGCGCCGGCTGGTCGGCCGTAAAGCTTTATTTTATGATTGGCCTGCCGACAGAGACCGATGAGGATATTGAGGGGATTGCTGCATTGGCTTACCGGGTGCTTGATTTGTACAAGACGGTCAAAGGGCGCCGGGGTGCTAAAGTAACGGTCAGTGTGTCTTCTTTTGTTCCTAAGCCCCATACCCCGTTTCAGTGGTTTGGACAAAACTCTCCTGCCGAGCTGGAAAGAAAGCAGCAGTTATTAAAATCACGGCTGAGAGACCGGAATATTTCCTTCAACTGGCATGATACCCGGACCAGTTTATTGGAAGGGGTATTTGCCAGAGGCGACCGGAGCCTTTCCCAGGTGATTCTGGCTGCCTGGCAGCATGGCGCTAAATTTGACGGCTGGTCGGAGCACTTTAAAAGTGATGTTTGGCTGGAAGCTTTTCGGTCTGCCGGACTGGATCCTTATTTTTATGCCGGGAGAGAGCGGAAACCTGATGAAATTTTCCCGTGGGAGCATATTACCTGCGGTGTGGACAAGACCTATTTGCAGGAAGAATATCAGCGGGCACTGGCCGGAGCGGCAACGGGTGACTGCCGGCGGGATGATTGCCGGGGTTGCGGTGTTTGCCCGGGTCTGGGAGTAGAGGTATTGGATTGGGGGGAGCAGGCCAATGGCTAAGCTGCGGGTCAAAATCACGAAGGGGGAAGAAGTACGCTATATCTCCCATTTGGATTATGCGGGGGCTATTGAACGGGCCATACGCCGGGCCAACCTTCCCGCCGCCTATTCGGCAGGCTTTAATCCTCATATGAAATTATCGTTTGCCTCGGCTTTAGGACTGGGGGTAACCAGTGAAGGCGAATATATGGATGTGGAGTTCACCGCTGCAGTCGATCCGGTTATGGCGCGAAATAAACTAAATGACAGTCTGCCGCCGGGAATTTTTGTCAAACAATCCGGCTATGTGGATGACCGCAGTCCGGCGTTAATGGCGGTGGTCAATTTAGCTGAATACCGCATCCTGGCGCCGTTGGCGGCTGGAACTGAATTTTGTGATGTTCAGGCAAGTCTGAGACGGTTTCATTCTGCCGACGAAGTGAACTATATCCGGGAATCACCGAAGAAAAAACGGGAAATTGATCTGAAACAGTTTCTGGTTCAGGATATAGCTGCGGCAGCTGCGGGCGAGGCCGTCCGGCTGTCCATGGCCATTAAGATTACGCCGACAGGCAGTGTAAAGGCCGGGGAAGTACTGGCTGCGTTGGTTGCACAGTTTGATTTGCCGGTGGTGCAGGACAGTGCTTTGATTCACCGGGTCGGATTGTACATTGCGAATGAGACTGTACGCAGTTTACCATTGCCATAATCGGTAAGGGAGGATCAGTATGACAAAAAAGATTGTGGTCAACGTTGTACCGGAAGAAACCAGAATGGCCTTGCTGGAAGACGGTGAATTACTGGAAGTTTCGGTGGAACGGACGGAAAGCGGACATATTGTCGGTAATATATACAGAGGGAAGATTAAAAACGTGTTGCCGGGGATGCAGGCTGCCTTTATCGACATTGGCCGGGAAAAGAATGCGTTTTTGTATATCGGCGATATATTCCCTCATGCTTCCTCCCGGTTGTCGGCCATGGACGAGGTGCTGACTGCCGGACAGGATATTATGATTCAGATTGTCAAAGACGCTATTGGCACGAAAGGTCCCAGAGCTACAACCCATCTTACTTTACCGGGCCGTTATGTCGTTTTAATGCCGACAGTCGATTATATCGGCATTTCCCGCCGCATTGAATCGGAAAAGGAGCGGGAGCGGCTCAAAAAACTGGCCGAAGCCGTTCGGCCGTCCGGTATGGGATTGATTGTCCGAACAGTGGCCGAAGGAAAAAGCGAAGAGGACTTGCGCAAAGATGTGGAATACCTGTTTAATCTGTGGAATGCGCTGATTTCTCGGAATAAGCGGGTTCATGGGCCGGTACTGCTTTACCGCGACGTTGATTTAGTCATCCGCATTGTACGGGATTATTTGTCGGCTGATGTCGAGCAATTTATTTTGGACAATCGGGAAGCTTATGGGCGGGTATGCGATCTGCTGAAGTTTATTTCACCGGAATTACTGTCCAGAGTTACCTTGTATGAAGGCAGTGAGGATATTTTTACTCAATTTGGCCTGGAAGATGAAATTACCAAATTGGGGCAGCGGCATGTCTGGCTGAAATGCGGCGGTTATATTGTAATCGATAAAACGGAAGCTCTCACGGTGATTGACGTGAATACCGGTAAATTTGTCGGTCGTACCAATTTGGCGGATACAGTGTTTCAGACCAATTTGGAAGCGGCCGGCGAGATCGCACGTCAGATTCGCCTGCGGGATATTGGCGGTATTATCATTATTGATTTTATTGATATGGATAAAGCAGAGCATAAACAGGCTGTTCTGGACACTCTAGGGGAAAAGTTGAAAAAAGACCGGACAAAGACCAATGTGATTGGACTGACCGGATTAGGATTGGTGGAGATGACCCGAAAGAAATCCCGGCAGAACCTGGAAGGAACGCTGTACAGTGAATGTCCCTGCTGCGAAGGACGGGGCAGGATTCAGTCGCCGGAAACGGTAGTCATCAATTTGCGGCGTGAACTGCGGCGACTTCAGGCCGGTAACCGCCTGGAGGGGCAGATAATGATTCAGGTTCACCCTTATGTTGCCGCTGCTTTGGAACGCCGGGGGGAACTTGCCGGCATGGAGCGGGAATTGGCCAGGAAAGTTTCGGTTAAAGCCGTGCCGGATATGCATCCGGAAGCCTTTTCTTTTTTACTGGAACATGAAGAAGAGTCCGGCATTGACAAACAATGATCGGTATGTTAACATTTACTATTGTAGGCGATTGGGCTTACATTCCCGAACCGCACGGAGAGGTCTTCTAAACCATCTGGATTTTTCGGATGTACCGTATCCGGCGAGTTTAACTGTAAGGGAGGTGTAACAATGTACGCAATTATCGAAACCGGTGGCAAGCAATACCGGGTGAGTGAAGGCGATGTTCTCATGATTGAGAAAATCGAAGCAAGTGAAGGCGAAGCTGTGGAATTTGAACGGGTTCTTACTGTTGTCAAAGACGGCGAGGTTGTTCTTGGCAAGCCGGTAGTAGCCGGTGCCAAAGTAACAGGTAAAGTGTTGGCTCAGGGAAAGAATAAGAAGATTTTGGTATTCAAATATAAGGCAAAATCCAATTATCGTAAACGCCAGGGTCATCGTCAGCCGTTTACGAAAGTGGTTATTGAGAAGATTGATGCTTAAATCATGGTTAAAATAGAGATTGTGCGAAATTTGGCCGGAGCCATTACCGGTTTTTCTGTTAAAGGTCATACGAATACGGCTCCCCATGGAGAAGACATTGTCTGTGCCGGTGTGTCGGCGTTAACACAAACGGCGGTGCTTGGTCTGCAAGAGCATTTAGGACGCAGCTGCAGGCTGGATATTGCCAGCGGCAGGCTTTGTCTGGAACTATGTGATGCTCCTGACGGGTTAACCGGTGCGATTTTGGAAACAATGGTTTTGGGTTTAGCGGAAATTGCCAAAATGAATTCGCAAAGTGTTCATATTTTAGAACACAGGAGGTGAATTGCGAGATGTTTAATTTTGATTTACAGCTATTTGCTCATAAAAAAGGTATGGGCAGTACGCGCAATGGTCGTGACAGTGAGTCCAAACGCCTTGGCGTAAAACGTCACGCCGGTGAGGTGGTAACTGCCGGCAGCATTATCGTCCGCCAGCGAGGCACTCACTTCCATCCCGGACAGAATGTGGGAATCGGTAAAGACGATACCCTGTATGCAAAGATTGCCGGTCGCGTATCCTTTGAACGTAAAGGCCGCGAAGACAGGCAAGTCAGTGTGTATTCAGTGGAAGAAGCAATCTAACATGCACCTGCGGCTGCAAAGGCCGCAGGTATTTATTTTTTTAGGAAAAGGGATTTTTCATTTTCGGGGCGAAACCTATAGTAATTTTATCTTGTGAAATTTTGCTAAGGAAGGAAATGATGGCCTATGGAACAAGAATCAGCAGACCCAAAGGTATGTGATGAATTAGTAAGACTGCTCAGAGTTCAGCGCCATGATTTTATTAATCACCTGCAAGTTGTTCATGGGATGCTGCAGCTTGGCCGTACGGAAAATGCCATGGCCTATATTGAAAACCTGGCGAAAGATCCGAGCTTGATTACCGATCAAATCCGGGTGCATATTGCGCAGACTGACTGCAAGCGCAATGTTTGACGGGAGTGTATTTTTTTCTTCAACCGCGCATATTACATACATATAGTTTTTCGGGTGATAACCTAAAGGAGTAAAAAATGTTTATTGATAGAGCAAAAATTCGTGTGAAGGCCGGTGACGGCGGCAATGGTATGTCCAGTTTTCGCCGGGAAAAATTTGTGCCGAAAGGCGGCCCAAGCGGCGGCGACGGCGGCCGCGGCGGTGATGTAGTATTGCTGGTTGATTCCAATATGAACACCTTGATTGACTTCCGTTATAAACGGAAGTTTGCTGCCGAGGGGGGAGGAAACGGTCAGGCCAAAGATATGCATGGCCGTAAGGCGGAACCCCTGATTGTCAAGGTCCCGCCGGGAACGATTGTCAAGGACGAATTGACCGGCGAAGTCATCGCCGACTTGACCGCAGAGGGTCAGCAAGCAACTGTGGCCAAAGGCGGCCGCGGGGGAAGGGGCAATGCCCGATTTGTTTCCAGTTCTCATCGGGCGCCTACTTTTGCCGAGAAGGGTGAACCGGGAGAAGAAAGTTCGCTGTTATTGGAATTGAAATTATTAGCGGATGTAGGCTTGGTAGGATATCCCAGCGTGGGAAAATCCAGTATTATAGCGAAAGTATCATCGGCAAAGCCGGATATTGCCGCTTACCACTTTACGACGTTGACGCCGGTGCTGGGTGTCGTAAGCCTAGATGATGGACATAGTTTTGTTTTGGCCGATATTCCCGGCTTGATTGAGGGTGCCAGTGAAGGAGTCGGTTTGGGCCATGATTTTCTGCGGCATATCGAGCGGACCAAAATTATTATTCATGTACTGGATGTTTCCGGGCTGGAGGGCCGTGATCCCGTCGAAGATTATCGGAAGATTAATCATGAACTGAAATTATATAATGAACGATTGGCAACCCGGCCCCAAATTGTGGCTGCCAACAAAATGGATTTGCCTGAAGCCCAGGAAAACTTTAATAGGGTAGCTGAGTTTATGGCTAAAGAGGGGCGGGAAGTTTATCCTGTATCGGCTGCAACCGGGGAAGGACTGCCCCGGTTGATTCAGCGGGCATCCCAACTGCTGGCCGAATATGTGGAAGAACCGGAAACTGCCGTAGAAACAAAAGTGTATGAGGCAAAACCGGAAGAACAGTTTACCATCAGCCGGGACGACGACGGAGCCTATGTTGTCTGCGGCAAAAATATTGAGAAACTGGTAGCCATGATCAATTTTGACAACGACGAGGGTCTGCGCCGGTTTCAACTGATTTGGCGCCGGCTGGGTATTGACGAGGTTCTGAGAGCACAGGGAATCAAAGAGGGAGATACGGTACGCATTCGGGATATGGAATTTGAATTTAAAATGTAGGAGGCAATTTATGCCGCTAAAGGATACTCTATTAACAGGAAAGCAGAAACGCTTTCTGCGAGCTATGGGCAGTGGGTTGGATCCTGTCGTGCAAGTCGGTAAAGGCGGTGTCAATGCTGCTGTGATTCAAAGTACCAGGGAAGTATTGGCAGTCAGAGAACTGATTAAAGTGCGGGTGCTGCAGAACAGTCCGGATGAACCGAATGCGGTTATTGCCGGACTTGCTGAAGCTGCCGGGGCGGAATTGGTCCAGGTGATTGGCCGGAATGGTCTGCTGTACAAAAAAAATATTGATAAACCTAAAATCGAATTACCTTAAATCATAAGTGGGGGAGAAGAATGCTTACCAGAGAAAACTTAAATACTGCAAAACGATTTGTAGTTAAAGTTGGCACAAGCACACTAACTCACAGCACGGGGAAACTAAACTTTTTTCGGATTGAAAAACTGGTGCGTGAATTATCGGATTTGGCCAATCAGGGCAAGGAAGTGATTTTAGTGACTTCCGGTGCCGTTGGTGTCGGTATGGATCGTCTGGGACTGAAGGAGAAGCCGAAAACCATCCCGGAAAAGCAGGCTGCCGCAGCTGTCGGTCAGGGGATCCTCATGCATACGTATGAAAAATTGTTTGGTGAATATGGGCAGGTTGTGGCGCAGGTTCTGTTGACCCGGGAAGATTCGGTAAAACATAAGCGTTATACCAATTCGCGGAATACCTTACTGACATTGCTGGCGCTGGGTGTGATTCCTGTAATTAATGAGAATGACGTGGTAGCTGTGGATGAGTTAAAAATTGGCGATAATGATACGCTGTCGGCGATGATCGCCAGTATTGTCGATGCTGATGTATTGATTATTCTGTCTGATGTGGAAGGCGTGTATACTGATAATCCGCAGAAAAATCCGGAGGCTAAACTACTATCATCGATTACCGATATTACCCCGGAAATTGAATCGTTATCCGGTGATCCCGGATCGCTGCGGGGGACCGGCGGTATGTTTACCAAGATTCAAGCTGCGAAGATTGCCATAAATTCCGGCGTAACCATGTTTATCGCCTCCGGTGCGAGGGAGGGAGTAATCCGGGAAATCGTCAGCGGCGGGGAGGTAGGTACTGTCTTTCTGGCAAAAGAGAATCGTCTGCAAACCCGAAAAAGCTGGCTGGCCTTTGGCACCCGCATCCAGGGAGCCGTTGTGGTGGACGAAGGCTGCGAACGTGCCATACTGGCAGGCGGGTCAAGCTTGCTGGCCGCCGGCGTAACAGCAGTGGAAGGGAACTTTGACCCGGGCAATACAATCCGCGTTCTTGCTGAAAACCGGCGGGAGATTGCCAGAGGGATAGTTAACTACAATGCGGCTGAGATTCGTAAGATTATGGGAATTCATACGGACCAGATCGCCGGGGTACTTGGCTGTAAGCCTTATGATGAAGTCATTCACCGCAATAATATGGTTGTATTTATATAGCTTTTATCACACGATATTACCGGAGGGGAGAAAACATGGATTATTTGCTGGAACTCCAAAAGAAAGGGAAAGCTGCCAAACAAGCAGCTAGAAGACTGGCTGTTTTATCGACCGATAGCAAAAATCAAGCTTTGTGCCAGATGGCAGAAACGCTGGAGCAGCACAAAGAAGAACTGTTTGCGGCCAATGAGCGGGATATGGAGCAGGCTAAGATCAGGGGAATGTCCGAAGCCTTGCAGGATCGCTTGCTGCTTACTGATTCCAGAATTCATGCCATGGCGGAGGGCTTGCGGCAGATCGCGCTGCTGCCGGATCCCGTGGGGGAAATGATTCATTCCATCCGTCGCCCTAACGGTTTGGAAATCGGCAAGGTGCGTGTACCCCTGGGCGTTATTGGAATTATTTATGAAGCCCGGCCCAATGTGACGGTGGACGCTGCCGGGTTGTGCTTGAAAGCGGGCAACGGGGTGATACTGCGGGGCGGTTCGGAAGCGATTTGCTCCAATATTGCGATTATGGAGATGATTACCCAGGCGGCATATGCTGCCGGAATCCCGGAAGGCTCATTACAGCTTATTGAAACGACGGACCGCCAGGCCGTTAACGCCATGATAAAGCTGAATCAGTATTTGGATGTGATTATTCCCCGGGGCGGGGCCGGACTCATCAAGACAGTGGTAGAGAACAGTACGGTACCGGTTATTGAAACCGGAACCGGCGTCTGTCATACTTTTGTTGATGAATCAGCCGACATTGAAATGGCTCGGTCGATTGCCTTTAATGCTAAAGTATCCCGGCCCGGTGTGTGCAATGCCATGGAAACACTGCTGGTTCACCGGAAAATTGCCGATTCTTTCCTGCCCCTGATGCTGGAACAGTATGTTCAAGCCGGTGTGGAGATCAGAGGCTGCAAGCAGACCCAAGGTTATGATGCAAGAGTGAAGCCGGCAGCGGATGAGGATTGGGGCACGGAATATCATGATCTCATTCTGTCAGTTAAAGTTGTGGCCGATTTAGAAGCAGCATTGGATCATATCGCCGCTTACAGCACCCACCATTCTGAGGCGATTGTAACAAAAAATTACGACAATGCCCGTCGGTTCCAGCACGAGGTCGATGCAGCGGCTGTTTATGTCAATGCCTCCACCCGGTTTACCGATGGTTTTGAATTTGGTTTTGGAGCGGAAATCGGCATCAGTACGCAAAAACTCCACGCCCGGGGGCCAATGGGACTACCGGAGCTGACCAGCATAAAATACGTTATCTCCGGCGATGGACAAATCCGGTAGGTTCCTGGATGAATCCGGTCAGAGGATATTTTTGGGCGATAGCGAATTATTTGCGAACTGAGAAAGCAAGACATGATGTCAGGGATTATGTAACAGCAGCGCTCTTGATGCTGGGAACTATGCTGCTGCTTAGAATCCTGGTTGCATTTCTTTGGCAATAGGAGAAAATATATGGCAGAGAAGCGAAAAGTCGGTATCATGGGCGGTACTTTTGATCCGATTCACATCGGGCATCTTGTTACGGCAGAGGCGGTGCGAATTGAATATGGTTTGGACAGGGTCTTGTTTATACCGGCCTGTAATCCGCCGCATAAACAGGATTTACAAGTAACACCGGTGCTGCACCGGTACATTATGACAGTTATGGCAACGTATTCGAATCCCTATTTTTATGTTTCCGCCATAGAACTGGAACGACCGGGTCCTTCTTACAGTATTGATACGGTGTCCCAATTGATTCAGCAATATGGTGAGCATACGGAGTTTTATTTTATTACCGGGGCTGATGCCGTACAGGATTTGCCGACATGGGAGAAAATTGACAAGCTGTTAACCATGTGTCATTTTATTGCTGCCACCAGACCGGGCTGCGTAAGCGGGCTAGATGATGTCATTCGCTATTTTGGGGCGCAGGGCCGCAGCCGGATTCATCGTTTGACTACGCCTGAACTGGAAATATCATCGACAGATATTCGTGAGCGGGTTCGCAGCGGACGTTCTATTAAGTACATTGTTCCGGAAAGTGTGGAATTTTATATTTCTAAAGAAGGGTTATACCGCTGATTTTACCGAGGTATGCCAAATAAAGGCAAGCATAAATCCGGCGGATTTGCAAACAATGTTACTGAGATTCAAGAATTCAGGGAAAGAGAGGTGATTTCCTAGATGGCAAAAACTCTCTATGTCGGCAATCTGCCATGGTCTACTACCGATACCAGCTTAGCAGATGCATTTCGCCCACATGGCACGGTGATTTCCAGCCGGATTATTACGGATAAAGAAACAGGTCGCTCAAGAGGTTTTGGCTTCGTGGAAGTAGAAGATGACGACGCGGAAAACATGGTTACCGCTATGAATGGTAACGATTTCGGCGGGCGGCAGATTGTAGTCAATGAAGCGAAGCCCCGTCAAGGTTAGGATGCACAATGCCTCCTATAACAGGGAGGTTTTTATTTAGCTTCGTTTGCTACATAAAATAAAACTTGGCTTTTGCCAAGTTTTATTTTATGTAGCAGGAAATAGAAGATGTTTGGCGAATTTTAGCGTAACAAGGTGATTTATATGGAACATAAGGATATTATTGTAAAATTATCGCAGCATTTATCGCCGAAGCGGCTGCAGCATTCTATCGGCGTAAGCCGGACGGCGGAGTCTCTGGCAAAACGGTATGATTATGATGTAATGCAGGCCAGACTGGCCGGAATTTTACACGATTGTGCCCGGGAAATCCCCCGGAATCAATTATGGCTTAAAGCCAAAAAACTGGGTATTGCCGCGGACGATGTAGTTGTTCGCGCCGAACCCGTATTGCTCCATGCTCCCTTAGGTGCAGTGGTGGCGCAAAAAGAGTACGGTGTTACGGATCGTGCAGTCTTGGCGGCTATTGTCAGCCATACCACCGGGGGAAGAGGTATGACGCTGCTGGCAAAAATCATCTATTTGGCGGATGCTATTGAACCGGGGCGTTCCTTTTCCGGGGTGGACGAGTTAAGAAATGCCGCCGAGCAGGATCTGAATCAGGCTCTTTTACTTGCTTACGACCAAAGTATAAAATATATTCTGGATAAACATAGCCTGATACATCCTGATACGGTAGACGGTCGTAACGAATTATTGCTTATAGGCAAGACATAATTTCACTTATATGAGGATCAGGAGGAGAAGGGGATGGCACGTGCTGTGCGACGCAAGGTCCGGTGGGGAAGAGTAGTGCTGGTCGGCCTTTTATTTTTCTTACTCGTTGTATCTGTGACCGGGGCAGCAAGGTATTTGTACAACAGTCTGCTGCAGCCTGCTGTTGCGGCCAAGGGGCAGCCTGCTGCTGACGGCAAGCGGCCGGATGTGATTAATAATCACATGAATATATTGCTCCTGGGACTGGATGATGGCGATTTGGAGCATCCTGGCGCACCGCAGCGTTCCGACACTATGATTGTTGCCAGCATTAATTATGACGATGGTACGGTAAGTCTGTTGTCGATTCCCCGTGATACCAAGGTTACCATTCCCGGGCATAAAGGATTTGATAAGATTAACCACGCCCATTATTACGGGGGCCCTCAATTAGCGGCGAAAACAGTGGAAGATTTCCTTCAGATGCCAATTAGCTATTATGCCGTGATTGACTGGCAAGCTTTCATCCGGGTGATGGATTTAATCGGCGGCGTTGATTTATATGTGGAACGAAATATGGATTATGAAGATCCATATGCGAATTTAAAAATTCATTTAAAAAATGGCTACCAGCATTTGGATGGGGAGAAGGCGGGGGAATATGTCCGGTTTCGCAGCGATGAATTAGGCGATATCGGCCGGGTGCAGCGGCAGCAGCGCTTTTTAAAAGCTGTAGGCGGTGAAATGCTGCAATTGTCTACAATGGCAAAGCTTCCACTGATCATAGGCACAGCCAAACAGTACGTTGCTACCGACATTACGGCAGTCGGTCTGCTAAAAGCAGCTTATGGCCTAAAAGGAATCAAAAATGGGAGCCTTCAAGCCGAAATGCTTCCCGGAAAATTTGCGACGATTGATGGTCTGAGCTACTGGGTGGCAGATAATGAGCAGACAAGTCAGTTGGTAGAACGTATGCTGCATTCCGGTACTGACAGGATGAGCGGCATGGTTTATGATGGTGCCAGGAAGTAATTAACAAGAACCTGCAGCCGGTGTGCTGCAGGCTTTTTTACCGAAATAATTTTCAAAAGAAGCAAGAATAGAATAGGCTGATAAGGCCATAACTAATAAATAGAGGATTTACGATTCAGGAGGGAAAGCATGAAACAACTTAATCCGTATGAATTAGCAAAGAATATTGGGAATGCAGCTGACGATAAAAAAGCCTATGATATTATTACGTTGGATATGCAGGGAATTTCCCTGGTGACTGATTATTTTATTATTTGCAGTGCCAACTCCACCACTCAGGTCAAAGCAATCGCCGATCATATTGAGGAAAAGCTGGCCGAGCAAACGGTGAAATTGCTGCATAAAGAAGGATATCGCGACGGCCGCTGGGTCTTGCTGGATTTTGGCGGCTGTGTAGTTCATATTTTTCTGGAAGAGGAACGGCGCTTTTACAATCTGGAGCAGCTTTGGGGCGATGCCCAGACTGTTTCCTATGAAGAGCAGGAGCAGTAGGCGATGACGATAATAGACAATCAGCAGCTGAAGCCAGGGACTGTAATGCCCCTTACCGTTGCCAGAATGAGCGAAATCGGTGCGTTTTTAGATGCCGGGACCGGTAATACCGGAGATGATATTTTGTTGCATAAGGCTCAGCAGACTTCTCCGGTGGTAGTGGGGGACAAGGTCGATGTCTATTTGTATCTTGATCCGAAAGGCCGGCTGACAGCCAGTATGCGGCTGCCCCGGATGCGGGAAGGCCAGGTAGCCCGGGTAACTGTCATTAATACCACCAGAGACGGCGCTTTTGTGGATATCGGCGCGGAACGGGGCGTGTTTATGCCCTTTGCCGGGATGCGGGGAAAAGTCAAACAAGGTGAAAAAGTCTGGGTGAAGCTATATACTGACAAGTCAGGCCGGCCGGCCGTTACGATGGAAGTCGAGGATGAGTTAAGGCGGGCTGCAAAACCGGCTGTAAATGTTAGTATCGGTGATGGGGTTACAGGTTCCGTTTACAATTTTAATGAACATGGCGCATTTCTGTTTACCCAGGAACGGTATATCGCTTTTTTACATAATGATGAAATGATCGTTCGACCGAAAGTGGGTGAAGAAATTTCGGGTCGGATTACTTTTATCCGCGAAGACGGACGGATAAATATTTCTACACGGCCAATTAAAGAGCAGGCGATAGACGTGGATGCCGAAAAAATTCTTAGCCTGCTTCGTTCCCGGGATGGTAAGATGCCTTATAGTGATGCAACGGCTCCCGAAGTAATCAAGGGGAAATTCAATATTAGCAAGGCCGCTTTCAAGCGGGCGCTGGGAAGATTGATTAAATCCGGTTTAGTGGAACAGCGGGAAGGCTGGACATATTTAAAATAGAGGACTCACTGTTGCTGTAAGCAACAGTGAGTCTTTCTCTTAGTAAAATTTTCTGCGTATCTTTACAGGCATTGCAGGTGGATGTAGTATTATGCCGAAATGAATAATAAATAGAGTAAATATGACGGGAGGATTACTATGCAGTCCAAGACGGGTGAAAAGCAAGCGATTCTATTGGAAAGCGGTACTAATGAATTTGAAATTGTTGAATTTACCGTTGGGGATACATATTATGGCATTAATGTTGCTAAGGTGAGAGAAGTCATTAATCTGCTTCCGGTTACCGCAATGCCTCAGGTTCATCCTTATGTGGACGGAGTGTTTACACTGCGCGACAGAGTTATGCCATTAGTCAATTTGCCGCGTTGTCTGGGTAAGGAAGGAGCAGAAGCCCGTAATATCATAGTGAGTGAATTAAATAATTTTTATGCCGGCTTCTTAGTCAGTGGGGTAACCCGTATTCACAGAATATCCTGGTCGGAAATGGAACCGGCCCCGTTGATTTCGAATACCAGCCTGGTAATTGGCATTGTGAAGATGAAAGATAAAATTGTGATTTTGCTGGATTTCGAAAAAATAATTTCAGAAATTAACCCGGATATGAATAAGAAGCTTTCGACTATTCCGGAAACGATACCTGAAACAAGTAAAATGCGCAGCCAGAAGACGGTTATGATCGCCGAAGATTCAGCTTTGCTGCGGGAATTGGTAATGGATACTCTTGCTGTTGCAGGTTATAAGAAAATTTTGACCTATAACAATGGGCAGGAAGCGTGGGATGCTCTGCAAGCATTGAAAGCAAAAGGACCGATTGAAGATCAAGTTCAGATTTTGATTACGGATATTGAAATGCCCCAGATGGACGGGCATCGTCTGATTAAGCTGGTTAAAACTGACGAGAAATTGAAGAAACTGCCAGCAATTATTTTTTCTTCTTTGATTAATGAAGAGATGCGCCGGAAAGGAGAACTGCTTGGTGCCGACGGGCAAATTACCAAACCGGAAATCGGTCAGCTGATTGCCATAATTGATGAAAAAATACTATAAATAATTAAATCCGCGGAACTTATCGGTCGAACTGCTTAACCCAAAATTTCTGTTGACAGTTTGTCTGTATATACGCTATAATAATTCTGTAAGCAGAGCAACTGCTATGTGAAGTTAATACAGTGAATCAAGAATTTTTGGGGGTATAGCTCAGCTGGGAGAGCGCTTGAATGGCATTCAAGAGGTCAGCAGTTCGATCCTGCTTATCTCCACCAGTGGATACAACAAGGCTTCGCGGACTTCCCGCAAAGCCTTTTTT
>JBDKTO010000110.1 GCA_039680175.1 Veillonellales bacterium
ATTTATTGTTTCGGAACTTCGTCACTTCCGTGACGAGCGTTCCCGCACATCTGGCTTTTTTCCTTACTTACATTGTTTAGTTTTCAAGGAACACTCGGCTGTTCTCAGCCTGCTGCCGTTTGCGACAGCTTTTATATATTACCACGGCTTAACCGCCGTGTCAATATCTTTTTCAGTCATTCTGTTTTCTGGAACAACTGCTGTCTTCTTTTGTCACCGTTATCAGCGACTTATTTATATTACCATAGAATGTCACTTTATGTCAATATTTATTTTACACCCACCTTGCATGAAGTCTTGTATGGCTACATTAACATATTTTATACTCACCGTCAATAATTATTCGAAAAATTCGACAATTTTCTTCTTAGCCGCCTCTACTTTTTATTTCCGAAATAACACGCATCAGATGGGCAACTAAAATCGCCTAAAAAGTCTTACTTCACTGCGCTCAGCTTAATCTTCACAACCACTTTTCTTACCTGAGCGGCTGAACCGGTGGAGCAGCCGGGGCGATGAATATCAGCCGGCAAAAAAATGGCGTAGTCGCCGGCAGTAAGTTTTACCGGCACCTCATCTACAGTATTTTTATAAAAAATAACATCTTTTTCCGCCAGCCGGTCTTCCAGCACTTCATTCTGCCCGGAAAGAAAACTGCAGCCAATATATTCTTCCCCGGTATGGACATACTGAATGTCAATATACTTCACATGTGCTTCCGCCCGGCGTTCTGTTTTTACCTTGGGCAGATAATCCTGCACGGACGCATACATTACATCGCCATCAATGATGTGCTTACCTGCTTCCAGTTTACCGATATCCGTTTTTTCGAGAAACTCCAGCCCGCGGCGGATCAAAGCAGCGAAAACGCTTTCCTCCTTTTCAAGATTTTTAAGCTGCCCGTAAATCATGATTGTCACATCCTTTTAATTTGTTTCATTATAGTAATATTCTATATATTTTTAAAACTTCCTACCATTATCTTGATATACTTTCTGCCGGGCTAAAAAAAAGCAGCGTATTTTGCCAAAACGCTGCTTTTCTTTAGCCAAGTCACACGACTGACGCTTCGCTGTTCAACTTTAATGAAACGAGTTCACTTTAGCAAATTCTGTTCGCACCCAATCAGCCGTTCTTTCTCCTTGCGGCTGAATTGCTTGATGATTTCCTCCCGGCTCTGGGCCTGACGGCGATCAGTGTGAACTTCGGAATAAACCAGCCGTACCGGACCACGTCCCCTGGTATAACGGGCACCCCTGCCCTGGTTATGGGCCTTTAGCCGTTTGTCCAAATCCGTCGTCCAACCGGTATAGTAAGTACCGTCTGCACATTCCACAATGTAGGTATAGGCCATAATGAGCTACTGCTTTGCCATAATGGTAATTTTTTTAATGACCACAGCTTCCACCGGTTTATCATTGACTCCGGTCTTCACCTTGCCAATGGCCTTGACTACATCCAGTCCCTCCGTCACCTTACCGAACACAGCATGCTTGTTATCCAGCCACGGAGTTGCCGCCAAGGTAATAAAAAACTGGGAGCCGCCGGTATTCGGCCCGGCATTGGCCATGGACAGAATACCTGCCCCGCTGTGCTTCAAATCCGGACTAAATTCATCGGGAATCGTATAACCGGGACCACCGCTGCCATCCCCCTTGGGATCGCCTCCCTGAATCATGAAGCCGTCAATCACCCGATGAAAAATCAGCCCATTGTAAAATCCTTTGTTCACTAAAGCAATAAAGTTTTGACTGGTTTTGGGTGCCTTATCGGCAAACAATTCCACTGTGAAATCGCCTTTTGAAGTTTCAAACCTGGCAACAGGATTAGCACCGCCGGTACCTTGACCACCGCTGTTTTCCGCCGCCGGTGCCTGGTTGGACGAATTTCCTTCCGGCTTTGCCCCGCCCGAGCAGCCCGCTGCCAGCAGCAAGCTAAACAACGCAATGACGGTGATGCCCATCATAAGCTTCTTTTTCATTTTCCATTCCTCCTCGTCGCTACGATACCTATTATCATAGCACACCGGAGCCTTGCTTTAAAGAGAGCCGGCCCTAAACATAGCACTACCGTCAATCATTCATAAACAGGAAAAATAGTGCCGCCGGGTTTTAAAATTATATTGTTTCAGCCATTGGGAAAAAGCTTCCTGCAGGAAGGATAAGGAATGCTCCCGGGAAGCAGCCCTTGGGAGAGACTCACTCTGCAGCAAGCTTCGCTGCAGTTGCTCAAAAATCCCGAAGGATCGGCACGTATGGATCCAGTGGGAACTGGACTTGGCAAAATCATCGCTAAAACACCCTGCCGGATGCTCCGGCTGACGGGAAGAATACATTACTTTTTCGATGCGCAGGTCGCCGGTACGATACACCGGAAGCACTCCCAGTCGGAAAACCCGCAACCCTTCATCGAGTGTGCGGCCATGAGTCAGCCTGCCAAAAATATGTCCATTGTACAAATCGGCATAAAGGTGAAGATAAATCCGACCTATGCCTTTCATATTATGAGAAAAAAGGCATTGATAAACCAGCAACTCTCCCGGGTTTTCCTGCCGCAGGTCAAAATCCCGCAATTCCGGTTTTACTTTTTCCACAAAACTAAGCTGATGACGATTCAACGGAACGTTGCTCCGGTTTGCCAACTGCAAAATCAGGTTGCAAAGCACATCCCGGTTGTCAAGCTGGTACTGCTGTTTGATCTGTCTTACTTCTTCTAAGGTGATACAGAATCTTTTTTTCTCAAGACTGTGCTGCAGCCGGAAATCATTCCAAAAAGGATTATAGAGGCATGATGAAATCACTTGGCGGTGCAGTTCATCGACCAATGCGGCGCCACTTGTCATCTGACATTTCGCCGGAACGAATAAATCCACTATGGTATTCTGAAAAGAAAGCAGTTGCAGCCGACCAAGGGATTGTTGTTTTTCTGAAGACTGCCTCATAAGATTTGTCAGCATAAAAAAATCATCCTCCGTTTTCCCTTCCCCTTGTTTTCCCTTGGTCAATACAAAAGTAAAGCCGACAGGAAACGAAAACGTTCCGGTCGGCACATCGTTGTGTTGCAAAGCAAAGCTAAACCAAACTAGAATAAGCTTATTACTATTATATACATTGTTTAAGTGAGTTTCAAGTACCCTGAACCAAATAGATAGCTCCAGCAAAAACTGGGATATTTACGCTCCAGTACCAAAAGTACAGTCCGGATAGTGGCAGACTTCACACTCCAGGCACAGCCCGCCCATCCCGAGCTTCGCGATCATAGGACGGGTAATTTTCTGCCCGGATAAAATCAGCGGCAGCACAAGATCAAAAACAGTCGTTTTGCTGTACATGACACATCCCGGCAGCCCCAAGACAGGCAGTTCCCCCAAATAAGCGATCAGCAGCATTGCCCCGGGCAAGGCCGGCGCACCGTAAGTAATGATCTCTGCCCCTGTCCGGCGGATTCCCAGGGGAGTAACATCATCCGGATCCACAGACATGCCGCCGGTAACCAAAATCAATTCGGCTCCCTCGTCCTGAAGTTTCTTAACGGACTGTGTGATTTGCTCGTCATCATCGGAAACAATGATCTGCGGCAAAACACGGCAGCCGTATTCTTCGACTTTTCGGCAGATAACCGGCCCGAATTTATCTTTAATGCGTCCGTGATACACTTCGCTTCCGGTAGTAATAATGCCAACGCAGCGGGGACGAAAGGGCTGCACGGAGATGATCGGCTTCGCAAGACCGATTTTTTCCGCCCGCAGTAGTTTTGCTTCATCGATCACCAGAGGAACGACCCGGGCTCCGGCTACCACGTCGCCTTTTTTTACCGGACGAAAATGATTGCGGGTGGCAACGATTAATTCATCAATCATATTGACCTCCAGCAACCGCGCTTCATCAATTCTACACAAGCCGTTATAATCCGCGATCAACCGAACTTTGCCTTCCGACGGCTCGGTCAGATGAAGTCCCGGCCCGCTCACTGCTCTGGCCAACCGCAGTCCGCCTTCATTTTCATGGACTTGTCCCTTCTCCAATTTCCATACATAAAGATGCTCTTTCCCCATTTTCAGTAATTCATCAATATCTTCCGGGCGAATAATATGCCCCTTCTTAAACGCCGGCCCTTTAAATTCACCCGGCACAATTTTAGTTAGGTCATGACACAAAACATGTCCCACCGCGTCTTTAACATGAACGACATCCATTATGTAGCCTCTCTCCATCGCTTTAAGAACTGATAATAATTTCATCACCGGCTTTGATCCAGCCTGGTCGAACTACCTTCGCAAAAATGCCTTCCCGCGGCATAATACAGTCTCCTGTTATCTGGCGGATGGCACAGCCGACATGACATTCCTTGCCGATCTGCGTTACCTCCACAGAGGCTTCATCGCCAATCTTAAGCTGTGTCCCCACCGATAAGGTAAATAAAACAATACCCTCTGTTGTTATATTTTCGGCAAAGCTGCCCGGAGCCAAAAGTTCCAGTCCTGTCTGCTTCATTTTGCAAATGCTCTCTTGCGCCAGCAGACTCACCTGCCGGTGCCATTTACCTGCATGGGCATCTCCCTGCAGCCCCCAGTCAAGAGCCAGATACCCTTTTGCAACCGGGGTCTTCACCGCTCCTTTTTCTTTGCTGGTGTTAACAGCCACCACTTTTGCCATCTTTTTCTCTCCGTTTCCGAGATTGGGGACACTTTTTCAACCTCTGCCGCATTCTGCCGCAGTTCCCCGCAAAATATCTAATGCGTGATCAAGAGCCGGCAGGATTGCCTCTAATGATTCCTGCACTCCCTTGACACTTCCCGGTAAATTTACGATCAAAGTCTTGCCGCGAATCCCAGCAACTGCCCGCGACAACATCGCCTTGGGCGTCTTCTGCAGCCCATAATAACGCATTGCCTCTGGAATCCCCGGTACCTGTTTTTCAATAACTTCTAAAGTGGCTTCCGGTGTCACATCACGGTTGGAGAATCCCGTTCCGCCGGAAGTCAACAGCAAATCCGGCCGAAAATCATCGCAGGCCCGACGTATTTTCTCTATAATCAATTGTTTCTCATCAGGAATCATTTCATAATAATCGATACAATAATTACTGCCAAGCATTTTCCGGATCACAAAACCGCTGCGGTCTTCCCGTTCTCCCCGGGCGCCTTTATCGCTCATAACCAAGATTCCGACTCTATACATTGTTGCGGCTCCCCGCATTCAGAGCGGAAACAGCCGGTGATACAAGATGACCGCTTTTCCCGCCCGATTTCTCCAGCAATTGAATATCCGTCACTTTCATCCAGCGGTCAATTGCCTTGCTCATATCGTAAATTGTAAGAGCGGCCAGGCTGGCTCCAGTGATCGCTTCCATTTCCACGCCTGTTTTATCGGTTGTTTTCGCCTGGCACTGAATCACGATTTCCGACCGCTCTTCGTCCATTTGAAAGGTAATATCAACGGATGTCAAAGACAATGGATGACACATGGGAATCAAAGAGGCTGCTGACTTTGCCCCCATAATACCGGCAACCTGGGCAACCCCCAGCACATCGCCTTTTTTTATACCACCGCTTTGAATGGCCTGCAGAGTCTCCGGCTTCATCTGCACCACGGCCTGGGCAACGGCAACCCGCACCGTATCTTCTTTGTCGCTGACATCGACCATTCTGGCCCGCCCGTCCTGATTAAAATGGGTAAAATCCATACCTTAGCCTCCAATTTGATACATTTTTCGGCAATTATCTTCACCCCAGCCTGTCGAAAAATGATGATGAGCCGGTTTTTCCCAAATTGTTTTCTGCAATAATGCGGCTATTATCTCGCTGCTGGCATTGTTTTGCAGCAGCATCTTCAAACTGATTTCATTTTTAGCAAACAAGCATCCCCGCAGTTGGCCGTCGGCTGTCAGCCGAAGACGGCTGCAGTCGGAGCAAAACCGGTGACTCAGGGGACTGATAAAGCCAACGGATCCCCTTCCTCCCCGCAGCCGGTAGCAGACTGCCGGACCGCTGCTTTGCGATGCTCTGTCCGGATATAAATCATAATCCTTGTCAATAATATCCCTTATGGCATCCGCGGTCATAAGCCGCCGGGGCTGAAAAAACGGCAAATTGCCGATTGGCATAAATTCAATAAAACGCACCTGCAGAGGCAAATCATACGCCATTTTCACAAATTCGGGAATTTCCTGGTCATTGATCCCCCGCATCACCACAACATTGATTTTTACCGGCGCCATGCCAATCCGCAACGCCTTATTGATCGCCTGCAGCACATCCTGCAGCTGACCGCGCCGGGTAATATAATGAAAGGTCTCCTGCCGCAGAGTGTCCAGGCTAAAGTTAACTCGTGTCAATCCGGCTGCCTGCAGCTCTTCCGCCATAGCCGCAAACAATGTGCCGTTTGTGGTTAATCCAATATCCTTAATTTTCGAGATACGGGAAATCTGCCGAATAAGCCATACTATATTTTTTCTGACCAGCGGCTCACCGCCGGTCAGACGAACTTTGCGGATTCCCATTCCTGATGCTATCTTGACTACCCGGAGAATCTGCTCAAAGGACAGAACATTGGAATGGCCGATATCTTCCACTCCCGTTTCCGGCATGCAGTATCGGCAGCGTAAATTGCAGCGGTCCGTAACGGAAATCCGCAAATAATCAATCCTGCGTCCATAACGATCCAGCATAATCATCACCCCGCTAATCTATTCGGCAAGCTTATTCTTCCCACTCAATACTGCCTTCTTCGTTACGAGCATAAAGCTCATAGCTCTTATGCCCAGGCTCTCTTTTAAAAAAGCTGGACCAATAAATACACTTCTCCTGCAGCAGCGCCAGCACTTCATCTTGCGTATCTTCAGTAAATAAAATACACTGGCCGCAATTGGCATCAATTTGCCGCGGTTTCGGTACAAGCACAACACGAAATCCAAAACGATTTAACGTTTCTTCCGCCCAAAGCGCCTGCTTGACGGAGCAAAAAGAAAGAAGCCGGGTATATTCATCATACATAATGCTGCCTCATAATATAATGGTTTTCGCTGCCGACGACAATTTTTCGACGATCTCATACATATTTGAAATACCGCCGGCCAAAAGCTTATCTTTCCGCTCATAGTAATCAAGACAAGTGCCGCAGGATAAAATCTGCACGCCTTTTTTGTCCAGTTCAAGCAAATGTTCGGCGACAGGTGAGCCTTCCGTTGTTAAAAACACACCGCTGTTGATAAAAAGCAGCGTCTGGGGCAAAGGTTCTTTTTCTACTAAAGCGAAAAAAAATGATTTTATGAGAATACCGCCTAATTCATTGCTGCCATGTCCCAGCTTATCCTGTGTAATTAAATAGACCGTGTCCGCCGCTTTCGCTGTCTGCGGAATTGTCGGCTCAGCCTCCCCCTGTCCTTTGGTAATGGCAATATAGTAAGCGCCGTCCGTTTCCTGCCACGTAGCCTTGCAATGATTGGCTGAAGCAAATTTCATTACATTCTCTTTGGCGGCAAAATTGTCCACAATCGTCGTAAGGACGCCGTCTGTCATTTTTTCCAGCGCTTTTTTCGTCGCAATAACCGGCTGCGGGCAAGCTAAGCCGCGAGCATCAACATTAATCGACATAAATATTCTCGCTCCTCTTCTCTACAATTTCGCCAATAACAGCTGCTTCCTGTATTCCGGCTTTCTGCAAGTCGGCCAGCAGCCTTTCGCTTTCTGCGGCCGGAACACTCATCAATAATCCACCTGACGTTTGCGGATCATAACATAAATCCTCCATACTGCCTGCCACATCGGAAGCAAAGACAATGTGTTCTAAAAACCCGCGCGTATTATAGGCGCCTGCAGGGACGAATCCCATTGCTGCCGCGTCCTTGGCTTCGGGCAGGATCGGCAGTGTCCGGGAATTAATTTTTGCTGTTACCCGGCTGGCAGTTACAATTTCCGATAAATGTCCCAGTAATCCAAAACCGGTAACATCCGTACAGGCATGAATCGTAAAATCGCCCATCACTTCGGCTGCCGACTTGTTTAACCTCGTCATGCTGCGAATGGCGGCTGCCACTCCTTGCGGGAACATTTCAGCCCTTGCCGCCATCGTCAGAACGCCCGTGCCGAGAGCCTTGGTAAGAATAAGCGCATCTCCCGGCTTTGCTCCGGCATTGGTCAAAATTTTTCGTGGATGAACTATGCCGGTAACACTTAACCCATATTTGGGTTCGTTATCCTGAATGGAATGTCCTCCCACCAAAACCGCACCGGCTTCCTTAATCTTTTTCAATCCGCCGCGCAAAATTTCCAAAAGGACAGCCGTATCCAGCTTGCATACAGGAAAAGCCACGATATTCATCGCGGTAACCGGCTTGCCGCCCATCGCATATACATCGCTAAGACTATTGGTAGCGGCAATCTGCCCAAATAAATACGGGTCATCGACAATCGGTGTAAAAAAATCAACAGTTTGAATCAATGCAGTTGTTTCATCCAATTGATATACACCCGCATCATCGGATGTTTCAAGGCCGACCAGGAGCCGCGAATCAGGCTGCAGTGGAAGCTGCTGCAGCATTCCCGCCAAATAGCCCGGGCCGATTTTCGCCGCGCAGCCGCCGCTTTTCGTATACTCAGTCAACTTAATCACGTTTTTTCCCCCTTCAAATGCAAAATAGCCTCCAACACTCCGCCGGCCACAGCCCTCGCTTTATCGGAAATTGAAAAACAATGTTCCCGCCGACAGCGGGGATCAACATCACCGATCTTCATTCCAGAATGAACCGAAAGCCCGTTGTGCAATAATCCTCGCAAAATGCCGCCTGCCTGCGCTATGACAGGCGTATGGTCAACCTGGCCGACAATTTCACCTTTGATTACTGTATCACCGATACTGTGCCCACTGGAAAAAATCCCATCCGCCGATGCCCGCAGCAGCCGCTCAATAGTAAGTCCGGCAATTTCACCGGGAATTCCGGTATTCGGCAGCGCCTCTCCCTGATAGTAAACCCGCCCCAGATCATGGCCCCGCATTGTTTCCACTACGGCATGGACAGCCTTGCCAGCTGAAAAGCCAGGTCCCAGACCGATAACAATCGGCGCGTCATGACAACAGGTGCCCGTATTTTTCTTTGCGAGAATGGCATCCACCACCACCGCCGGACAAATGTCCCGCAGGGATTGGGCTGCCGGATCAATCAGTACCGGTATGCAGCCGGCTTTCATCGCCGCAAAAGCCTCATCCGTCTCAACTTGTCTCGCTGTAATATTCTCCACGGTCACGCTGCCGGAGAAAACAGCCTGGGCAAAAGAAACCGTACGGCGAACTACCAGGGGCTGAGACAGTTCGGTGATCACCACAGGGAACCCGCTGTTGAACAGACGGCAGGCAACGCCTGTCGCAAGATCACCGCCGCCCTTGATCAGTACTACATTTTCCATGTCACCGTCTCGCTTTCATTTTTGCAAGTAAAAACAATTATTAACCGCTTACCAGCCATTCTTAGCCAAATAATATTTTTGCAATAGTTCGTAATCTTCCCAGGAATCGGCGTCTAAAAAAGTACCCCCGTCCGGCCAGTCGACGAAAACCAGCTGATTCGGATGGCGTTCTATAATAGACCGCCCGCCGACATCGCCTTGCAAAGAAAGCAATTCTTCCTTCCAGGCAGCGCCAAATAAGGCCGGACTGCAGCGCTGTCCATCGTGTCTCGGTACAATAATCGCCTGATTATCGTGCCGTAAAAACTCATCGTGCAAAGTCCGGAGCAGTTCTTGGGAAATCAGCGGCTGATCGCCCAGAATAAAAACAAAGCCGTCCAGTCCGCAAGACAAATTGCTGATTCCAAGGTGGATAGAAGATGCTTGTCCGCTGCCGCGTTGGGGATTATAAATCCACCGCAAATGGTACTGCCGGCAAATATCAGCCAATTCTCCCTCAGGCTGCCCCAGTACCGCAATGCAATCCTGCCAAAGATTGCCGGCTGTATTTTTTACAACATGGGAAAAAATGGTCATTTCGCCTAACTGAAGCAGGAGCTTTTGCCCTCCCATTCTTCTTGCAAGCCCAGCGGCTAAAATAACCGCACCGATACGCTTTACCATAGCGAATGCACCGCAACAGGCTCGAATGCCGACCCGCAGCCTTTTACGGCAATGCATTTGCGGATGTCCCCCCGACTGCCGCTGCGGATATATTTCACTATCCGCTCAACCTCACTGGCTGCCGCAGCTTGCGCCCCGGTAAGCAGCAGAATTTTCTTCCCCCGGCTGTGCTGGAAAATGCCCTGCTGTGCGGTTGCCAATATGGCTAAATCCCGCCAATCGATCAAAGAATTCTCCTGTTTTCTCACGATTTCCAGCACTAATTCCAGCCGATGTACAATCCGTCTGCTGAAAGGCTGACCGAGGGCCTGTAAATTAAGAATACCCACGGTGACCGCCGTACTCTGGGGAACTACAGGCTCGTAAACCGCAGGCGCCTTGAGCCATTTCCCCCTAGCACCGTCCGCTTCAACGAAGATAAATAAATCTTCGTTTCGTTTGGCAATTTGATCAATCCAAGCCGGCAATAATCCGGAAACTTTGTCGCCGTCCCTGTCGCGAAACCAAGCGGCAATTCTGTCCGATT
>JBDKTO010000111.1 GCA_039680175.1 Veillonellales bacterium
CCACTTCGGCAAAATCGGCTTCCGTCAACCCTTTTTCCAAAATCAATCCGCCGCCGTGAAACTTAACTCCGCCCGGTTTGGCATTCTCGAAAGACTTGTGGGCCAAAATCGCCAAAGCCTTTACCCCTGTAGGATCCTTCGGCCTGCCGGGAGTATGACACTCACCGGCGGAAATCATCGTCGTCACACCGCCGTGCAAAGAACTGCTGATAAAATCAAGCATTCTCTGCCGGGGCGTAAAATCGCCAATCACCGGATGCACATGGGAATCGATAAATCCCGGCATAACCGCCATGCCGCCGACATCAATGGTCCTGACATCCTTTTTTCCCTGCATGGTATCCGCTAATCTTTTGTCCCCAATGGCCGTAATTTTTCCCTCCTGAATGACAAGCGTGTCACCTTGTAAAACAGGATGATCAATATCCCCGGAAACCAGGATACCAATATTGGTTACTACTGTTGCTGCCATACCTTTCACTCCTTTTATAATAGGGAAATAAAATTCTCTTTCCCAATAATAGCGCGTCCCTACAACTGCTTGCCCCTCGTTTCAACGCCAAAGGCCATAACAAAAAATCCGGCGAGAATAAAGGCCCCGGCAATCACTCCGTAGACACCGGCAACTCCCATCACATTCAGAAAGGATCCGACAATGAGCGGTGCCAGCATGGAACCGAACCGGGAACAAGTAGCCGCCCAGCTGGTTCCGGTAACTCTCACACCTGTCGGATACAGCTCCGGCGTATAGGTGTATGTAATTCCCCAGACTCCAGAAACAAAAAACGAAGTAATAACTCCCAGTAAAAGAACTTCACCCGTATTCAAATTTTGACCAAGGGCTATCCCAAAGATAACAGCGGCAACACCGGATAACAACAGGTTACCGATCAACAACCGCTTTCTCCCCCATTTATCCATCAAATAGGCCGATAAAATTTGATTGGGAAGATACGCCAACTGCATAAAAAACACATATTGAAAGGACTTCACCATGCTGTGACCGGCCTTGACCAGGAGAGTCGGCATCCAGGCAAACAAGCCGTAATACCCGAACATCCCCAGAAACCACAGCACCCACAGCATTATAGTCCGCTTCACATAGTCCGATGAGAACAGCGTACCCACTGAAGTCTTTCCCATATCCGGCACGGCATTAACCGAGGCAGCGTCTACAGGCGGTACCGTATGGGTACGGGACACAATAGTTTCAATCTGGCTCACCACGGCATTTGCCTCTTCCACTTTCCCCTTTAAGGCCAGCCATCTGGGAGACTCCGGAATATGAAGCCGGACTACCCAAATATATAAAGCAGGGATCGCACCGGCTACAAACGCCCAGCGCCAGCCGGCAGCCGGGATAATAAAAAAGGCGATAGCCGCGGCCGCCAGCCAGCCGACAGCCCAGAAGCAGTTCAGCAGGCCCTGAACCTTGCCCCGGTCGCGGGACGGAACAAATTCACCCAACAAAGCCGTTACAACCGGTGTCTCTCCCCCCAGCCCCACTCCAACAAAAAAGCGGAAAATGACTAAGGACCAGAAATCCCAGGCTACAGCACACAATAAGGAAAATACGGAAAAAATCAGCATAGTCCACTGAAATACAGCCTTACGACCCCACCGGTCGGCAATCGGCCCGGAGAAAAAAGCCCCGACCAGCATTCCCGCCATACCGGCGCTTAAAATCACGCCCACCTGGCCCGGCGTTAACTGCCAGGCTTTTACCAGTGCGGTAACAACGAATGTCACCAGACCAACATCAAACGCATCAAAAGCCCAGGCAAACCCATTTACCGTCAGCATTCTGTAATGAAACGGCGATAGCGGCAATCGGTCCATTCTGGCGATAATTGATTTAATTTCCTGGTTATCCATCTTCATATAAGCTTCTGCCATTTCCCTGACCTCTTTCCCATTCAAAACATCTTTTCCAACCAGCTGCCCTTAACGCCAAAATATCGTACGCCTTTTTTCTTTCGCTTTTTTATTATGCAATATTCATGCCAACAGCACCTCCCAAAAAATTAATTCATAGTAATTCCGGCGAAAAGCCGCAAAATATTACCGAATACCAGTAAAAATTTTTAAGTCAACCCGTTTATTGCCCAAAAAACAGAGTTTTGGAACCATGGCCTTTCCTTTGAAGTGCAAAGCTGCAATCAAGCTTTCATTTTTGAAATAAACTCTTGATAATCCCTTATTATATGGTTATTTCTTTTCTTATCGCGTTCTGATACTTTCAATCTTGAAACATATCGAGTTCGCGCATCCTGCGCCATAAGGTAGTCGTGCTGATCCCCAGTCGTCGAGCTGCCCGGTTGCGGTTATTTTTTTCTGTTTCCAGGACAGTCGCAATAATATGTTTTTCTGCTTCCTTCAGCGCGTCGCGTAGATTTAACCCGATCATCCGGCCATTTATCGGGGGTGCGGCATCCCGGGAATGGAACTGGGAGGGAAGATGGGTTACCAGCAGCACACTGTCATCCACACTGGCCATATTTAAAGCACTTTCGATGCAGTTCTGCAATTCCCGGACATTTCCGGGCCACGAATAAGACTGAAAAAGTTCTAAAACCTGGGAAGAAACATCCACAATGTATTTCCCCAAAACCATGCTATATTTTTTTATAAAATAATTAGTTAATACAGGAATATCGTCCAGCCGGTTCCTCAGCGGCGGCACTTTTAATTCCACCACATTGATACGGTAGAATAAGTCTTCCCGGAACGTATTTTCCTCGACCATTTTCCGCAGATTCTTATTGGTGGCGCAAATAATCCGCACATCTATCGGCACCGGCTTCGTGTTGCCGATCCGGGTCACTTCCCGCTCTTGAATAACCCGCAGCAATTTTACCTGCAGATCCATGTCCATTTCGCTGATTTCATCCAAAAAGACTGTCCCATGATCCGCACTTTCAAAGATTCCCGGCTTGCCGCCCTTTTTTGCTCCGGTAAAGGCACCGTCTGAATAACCGAATAAGTTACTCTCGATTAATGACTTCGGCAAGGCGCTGCAATTAATTGCAATAAAGGGTTTTGCCCGCCGGTCACTGGCGTTGTGGATCGCCTGGGCAAACATTTCCTTACCGGTTCCCGTTTCTCCGTATATCAATACGGAGGAGATGCTTTTGGCTACATATTGTGCCATATTTTTACACTGCTGCATATTTTCGCTGCGCTCAATAATATCGTTAAAATCATAGCGTGCGTATTGGGATTTTTTCATTTCCTCTACCAGTTTATGTTTTTGGGAAACAACCACTTCATTGTTAAACCCGAACCCATAATTCTTCGCAATAGGGATTCGCACTGCCATCGCACCGGGAACCGATATGGACTCACCGATAACCGGCGTTTGCTTTTCCATCGCCACCTGAGCCGCCCTGCTGACCTTCCCAATAAAAGTTTCTTTATCGTTCCCCATATAATCTACGCTTTTTATTCTTCTTCCCATTTCATCAAACAAAACGGCTTCTCCCCCGGCCACTCGGGCAACCAGCGGCAACGCTTTGGCTAAGGCATCCAACAAATTTTTATCCCGTTCCACCCGTTCCACATTGCTGCAAGAAAGTACATATTCACCAATTGGTAAAGCCCATGCGTACGCCTCACCAATTAGCTGTGATGACCCGAAAACGGGCATCTGCTTCTCCATGGCATCCAGTGCCAACCGATAGACTTGACCGTCATACTGGCTTTCTTCCCGGCCGGAAGAGTCGACGGTTCTCAGCCGGCGACCCCCGGAATCGGTAACAGTTGCAAATCCGCCGGTGGTTTGCGCAATAACCGGCAGCGCTTTATACAATTGATCTAGCAGTGATGTCATCATTCTGCTCCCCCTATTCAAGTAAACCTTATTAAAAATTTGATTGAATATTCTGTGAATTATATAAGTTCCTTTTTTAGTTTTGCAAGAATCATGCCAAAAAATTGCCATAAAGATGCCCGCTAGTTTGGTCCCCCCTTTCAAAAATTAAGAAAAGACTTGGCTTGCACCACGCCCGTTGGGATGACGGCAGAAACCTTCGTCGTTCTTATGTCATCAGCAAGTATCCGTCCATTTATACTTCTTATACTTCCTGAATGACAAAAAAAGCCAGCCGGAAATAAAAGTATTCCTGCTGGCACATCATTGTGTAATCAATAAATTATGTTATCATTTGTATTATACATCTGATCCTAGTCTTATTTCAAGTATGAGATAAAAAAGAAAAACAGCCGATGTTTCTTTTTCTCAAATTTCGGCTATAATTTCGCCGGTACGAGTCAGGTCATAGCCGCCGATCCCGGAGACTTCATTGCGGAATGAATCGGAACGCAAAATCGCCAGAAGATTTTTCATCAGCGCAGTATCCATATTTTCTTTCCGGATCACCAGGTCATATCGCTCCCGCTGCAGAGGAATAAAATCAATTTTTTTAACCTGAAGAGCGGCTTTTTCAATTCCCAATCCTACATCGGCCTCATTGCGACTGACACAGCTGGCAACCGCCAAATGACTCATTTCTTCGTGGGTATAGCCATAAATTTCGGCGTGCTGTATTCCAAGCAGCCGCAGCTGCTCGTCCAGCAAAACCCGGGCACCGGAACCTGGCTCTCGGTTTACAAACCGAACCGAGGGAGAGATTAAATCTTGCCATGTAAGAATCCGTTTGGGATTGCCCTTTGCCACATAAAAGCCCTCCATGCGATACGCTAGATTGATGACCAACGTATGCTGGCCGGGCAGCAGCCGCCGAACGTAGGGAAGGTTATAGCTATCGGTATCGCTGTCCCAAAGATGAGTGGTAACCGCATTGGCAGTGCCATGATATAACGCCAGCAATCCGTCAATACTGCCGATATAATTACGCAAGCAGGGCACTGCTGGCAGCGCCCTTTCCAGATGGCGGGTAAGAATGTCCAAAATGATGTCCTGACCGCAAAGAATCAATTGATCCCGCGGTAAAGTATAAGGTTCAAGCGATTTGGCAGGCTGATTTTCAGCCGCCGGGGAATTACCCTTGGATTTATGAATATAGTTTTCCAAATCGAAAGCTTCGATCCGCATCTTGCGGCCAACACGATAGGCGGCCAGGTCACCCCGCTTAATCATTTCATACACGGTATACCGCGTAATTTTAAGGATACGAGCCACTTCTTCCGGTGTATAGGATACTGTTTCCGCCATCATCCCGCCTGCTTCCCGTTCCTCTCGGAGAATTTTATATAAATACTCTTGCATTTATATTACAACAAACTGTATAATAACACCATAGTAGTTACGTTTGGTTACGTTTGGTTACGTTTGGTTATGTTTGGTTTAGTTTAAGATATAAAGGAATAGTGAGTAATTTATTGTCAAAAGTATTATTCTACCGATACAAAGTTGTGTCAGTCAATGCACGAATTACCTGCGAAGACTGGCCTTTTTTATATATAACTTTAACTTGCTATGGCAGGGAGGACTAAGAATGAAAAAACATATGGTATTGTTGTGGATCAGCCTGCTGATAACAGCAGCCTTACTCGTCACAGCCTGCGGCGGAAACAAACAGGCATCTCCGGCTCCCGCCCCTCAGACTGTCGAACTCAACGTATCGGCTGCCGTAAGCTTAAAAGACGCGCTGGCCGAAATCCAAACCAATTATCAAAAGGGCCATCCGAATGTTAAATTGGTCTTCAATCTCGGTGCGTCGGGTTCCCTGCAAAAGCAGATCGAACAGGGAGCGCCGGCCGATATCTTCATTTCAGCCGCTCCCAAGCAGATGAATGAATTGGAGGCCAAAAATCTCCTCAATAAAGCGACCCGGAGGAATCTGGTGGAAAACAAGCTGGTAGTCGTCGTACCTCCCGACTCTCCTTTAAACATTACGCAATACGAGGATCTGGCCAACGGCAACGTGCAGAAAATCAGCATCGGCGAACCGGCCGTGGTACCGGCCGGCCAATATGCCCAGGAAGTGTTTCAGAAATTAGGCATCTGGGATAGTCTGAAGGATCGGCTTGTTTTGGCAAAAGACGTTCGTACGGTGCTGGCCTATGTGGAAACCGGCAATGTGGATGCCGGTGTTGTCTATAAAACCGATGCAGTATCCAGCACAAAAGTAAAGATTGCCGCCACTGCACCGGAAGGCTCTCATCAGCCCATCGTATATCCCGCGGCCTTGCTGGCCGGCAGCAAGCAGGAGCAGGCGGCCCAGGAGTTTCTGTCCTTCTTGACAACGCCGGAAAGCCGGGCTGTCTTTGAAAAAAACGGTTTTACTATGAGCAAATAAGAGGAACGAACCATGATCGAATGGCAGCCAATTTTTCTTTCATTAAAAGTAGCAGGCGTCTCGCTGATCTTCGTCTTTCTGTTTGGCGTGTCTTTTGCTCATCTGCTGCATAACCGGAGCTTTCCCGGAAAAACGGCTCTGGAAGCGTTTTTTACCCTGCCGCTGGTACTGCCGCCGGTAGTTACCGGGTTTCTTCTGTTAGTGCTCATCGGTAAGAACGGTCCGGTAGGACAGCTGCTGCGAACAACATTAGACGTTCAACTGGTATTTACGCCTTACGCCGCTGTTCTGGCCGCCGCTGTCGTGGCCTTCCCGCTGATGTATCAAAATGCAAAAGCAGCCTTCCAAAACGTAGACGCCACCTTGGAAGATGCAGCCCGGACACTGGGCTCCAGTGAATGGCGGGTATTTCTGACGGTTACTCTGCCGTTATCCCGCTCCGGTCTGATGTCAGGGGTTGTATTATCTTATGCCCGGGCCCTGGGAGAATTCGGCGCCACCATGATGGTCGCCGGCAACATACCCGGGAAAACCCAAACCATTCCTCTGGCTATTTATTTCGCCTCGGAAGCCAATGACCTGACTGCTGCCGGGATTTATGTTCTGATTATCAGTGTGCTGACATTTATTCTGCTTTTCTTGGTAAATTCCTGGAACAACAGAAAAAACAGCTGAGGGGGATTTTGATGCTGGCAATTGATATCAAAAAGCAACTGGCTGATTTCACGCTGGCTATTGCTTTCAAAATTGAAAATGACATCCTGGTATTATTCGGTCCCTCCGGCTGCGGCAAAACTACCACCCTGCGCTGCATTGCCGGACTGGCTCAGCCGGACGCAGGCTCTATCGTCTTAAACGAAAAGACATTTTATTCCTCCCGGGAAAATGTCTTTATTCCTCCCCGCTGCCGCAAAATCGGCTATGTTTTTCAGGAATTCGCCTTATTCCCTCATATGAACGTAGAAAAAAATGTGTATTACGGCGTAAAAAAACGTAACATCGCAACGACTCAATTGTATGAAAAAATCATGCCTGTGCTGAAAATCGATCATCTGAAACAACGGCAGGTTCAGCAGTTGTCCGGCGGTGAGAAGCAGCGGGTAGCCCTTGCCAGGGCGCTGATGGCACAGCCCCAGCTATTACTACTGGACGAACCCCTTTGTTCCCTGGATAAGAAAACCCGTCTGGAGCTCCAGACGGAGCTGAAGCAGCTGCAGCAGGCCTGGAGCATTCCCTTTATTTTGGTAACCCACGATATGGAAGAGGCAACCACCCTGGGAAACCAGATCCTGTTCCTGGAAAAAGGCCGGCAGCTCCCTTATCGAACTGCCTAAGCAGAAAATAAGGTTATTTCAACTCATTATGGCTGAAATAACCTTTTGTTTTCTTACGTAGTTGGAATTTACGCCTTGAGGACCATCATTTCCGTAGCTTTTACAAGAGCCGTAACCTTGTCCCCGGCTTTCAAATTCAAATCATCAACGGAATCCACGGTAATAGCAGCTACCAGTTCAGTTCCTTTAAAATCCATAACAACCTTAGCCATCACTGCGCCTTTCACAACTTCTTTCACCGTAGCTTCCAGCTTATTTCTGCCGCTGATTTTCACATTCATCACTCCATTTCATCAGAATTATGTCGTTACTGATAAAATAGCATAAATTCTGTTTAAAATCAACATATCCCCTTCAATAATGAGTTACTCTTGCTTATCTATAATCAGCGCTGTTTATCTTCGATTTTCTTCTATTTTTATTTGCTTTTGTTTGTGCCAATTTGTTTTTAACTTTCCATAAATTGTATACTAGCAAAATAAGTAACTTAAGTTAACTGAACCCAATCAAAAAAATAATAAATACAGCAGACATTCAAATTTATCGAACTGTCTGCCACCGTTATTGCTGCAGCCCGGACGGTAATCCCATTCGGCTGCCGGTAATCGGTTTATAAGGAAACGGCTGCCGGTTCGCCGCCCGATTGACTTCGGCGATCAGCGACGGCAAAGCGTCCGGCCGAATGCCGGTCGCTTTGCCGTAAAGCTGTTCGGCTGCCAGCACCAACTCCTCCAGCGCCGCATTTCCCGCCCGTTCTCCCATACCGGTCACCGTAGTGCTGACCAAGGTAACACCGGCGCGAACAGCCGCCAGGGCATTGGCCGCTGCCAAGCCAAAATCATTGTGGGTATGAATTTCAATGGGCAGCGAACACCGTTCCTTTAAAAAACGCATGGCAGAATAGGTTTGCAGCGGCGTTAGGCAGCCAACCGTATCGGCATACCGTATCCGCACCGCCCCCAGCTCCGCCGCCGTATCGGCTACGCGAAGAAAGAAATCCGGGTCGGCCCGGGATGCATCTTCGGCTCCTACCGATACGGTACAGCCAAATCCGGTTGCCAGCTCAATACAATCCACCAGATTATCCAGGACCCACTGCCGGGTCTTTTGTAATTTACGCTGAATATGAAGCTCGGAAACCGGCACCGAAATATGAAGATAAGAAAAGCCGCAGCGAATAGATGATAAAATATCCTTGCGTACAGCGCGGTTCCAGGAAAATACGACAGCGTTGAATTTTCCCTTCAATATATGATTAAGGGCTTCGAATTCATTGCCTCCCATAGCCGGTACACCGGCCTCAATCCAGGGAACTCCCGCTTCATCCAAAGCCCGGGCAATCCTCAGCTTTTCCTCCGGTGAAAAGGCGACTCCGGCAGCCTGCTCGCCGTCTCGCAATGTGGTATCGATGATCTCTAGCTGATTTTGCATAAACATTCGCCTGCCTCCTTTGCTTTGGCCGGCATATCGGCAGAAGAAATGCTGCCATACAGCTGCTTTAATTGTTTGTCGCTGACAGGTCTTTTTTCGGTGACAGCCAGTTCCCGTACTTTTTTTACGATCCATTCGGCTTGTAACTGAGATAAGCCGATATCCCATTGAGCAAATTTCGCTTTGATCAGAGCCGTACCGGAATGCTTTCCCACCACCAGCCGGCGGGACAGCCCTACGGTTGCCGGTGAAAATGCTTCGTACAGTTCCGGCTGTTTCAGCACCCCATCGGCGTGAATCCCCGATTCGTGAGCAAAAATGTCCGGACCGATAACCGCCTTGGTTGACGGTACTTGCAGCCCCATACATTCCAAAGCCTGGCTGCAATACGCCGCCAAATGGTTCGTGCCGCCGCCAGACATTTCCAGCAGTTGTCCGGCGGCCAAAAGAACTTCCTCGCAGGCCGGATGACCTTTGCTGCCGACCCCGGCAACAGAGACGGCAACCCGCTCCGCCCCTCCCTGAAGAGCGCCGAGACAATTGGCGGTAGCCATTCCATAATGATTATGACCATGGTATTCCAGTATCGGCCTTTCCTCCTGCCGCCCCAGGGTATTCATTGCTTCATAGGCGGCAAAAGAATCCATAATACCGGCAGCGTCACTGTAAATCAATGATTCCACAACACCGCCCTGCAGGGATGCGGCCATATGATCCACCTCCGTCAGCGACAGCTCCGATGCATTGTTGATTTCCAGAGAAACAGTTAAGTCCATATCTGCGGCAGCCTGCAAAACATGGATAACCTGCTGATCCACCCGGGACCCGGGAGAATGACGGTACACGACGATAATCTTCTTGAATCCCTTTTCTGCCGCTATGTGCAGTTGAGAAAGAGAAGGAGCAATACGCCCCCGCAAATAAGGGTACAGATTATTGATGACCCCGATCCAGCTGTAAGGAACCCAGTCCTGTACCCAGACATCGTACAGATCCAAAGGCAGTTGGCGCAATATGCGTACCAGTCGCAGTAACCCAGACGGGGAAATCTTTAACCGCATTGCTTCCGATAAGGTCTGATCCAGACAAACAATCGACCGATTCATCCGCTTGCACCTCCCAGCCGCTAGACCGTTTTTGCGGCACTATTTTTATTGTGAAGCGTAATTTCATAATGGTTGATCCCCAGCTTGACAATATCTCCGGCAAAACGACCGCTCCTCAATTCACAGTCGATCCAGGGAGGAACATGGGCACAAGTGACAGTTAAGGTGGAAAAGTCGCCTTGCCGCAAAAACGGCACTAATACCTGCTTTGATGTAACACCGCTGCTGCTTTCCTGAATATCCTTCAATGAGATGGAGTATTTTCCCTCACCTAGACGGACCGGCGAAGGGAGTTTGATTGGGCTGGCCTCGGCCCTTTTCTGCCGCTCCTTTTCTTCTTTTGCCAAGATATAATCCAAGAAATCAACCGGGTTCCCCGAAATTTCCCAAATACTGCACTGGGCTTTTTCCAGTTCATAATAGGGTAAGCCGGTAATCTCCCGACCGGCGACAATCTTGCAGTCCGCCAGAAATCCGATGATTTCGGTCATGCAGCGGCGAAGTCCTTTCAGGCCCTGGGACTTGTCGAAGCGGCACTCCATCCGGCGGGATTCCCGCCAGCGTCCCTGCTGCCGCTGATAAACCACCAATTGGCAATTTTCCTGCAGCGAAGTCGTTTCGCTGTTTTTATCCAGAACGGCTGCTGCTTCCCGTCCCATACTGACTCCCCCTTTCAGTGTTTAGATTTCCAGGCGGGCTACAACCTTGCCGCCTTCAATGTGCTCATCCATAATTTCGGCCACATCATCCGGTGTCACATGACCATACCAGACATTGTCCGGATAAATCACCACAATCGGACCCTGATCACAAAGGCCAAAACAGCCCGTATTGTTGATAAAGACTTCTCCTTCCAGTTCCCGCTCCTGGATTTCTTCCATAAAGGACGTAACAACGTCGACTCCCTGTTTCGAATGGCAGAAGCCTTTTTGTTGTCCGTTCACCCGTGAACTGGTACAGACAAAAATATGATGCTGCGGTTTATTCATCCTGTTCTTACCCTTCTTTCTTCACCTTTCTTCTGCGCCAATTGCTGCGCCGCATAGATGAGTCCTGTTTCTACCGTATCACAATATTCAATGCTGTCGATACCCCGATCGGTCAGCTGTTTTTTTGCATTCAGGCCGATGCGCATGGTCAGGACGGCATCACAATTCTTCAGTGCTTTGATCGTTCCTTCCCGGCGGACTTCCTCGTCATCGCAGTCAGGCATCCCCATGCAGTATTTTTTTACTCTCCGGTACTCCAAAAAAACAAAATCTTCGCCTTTACCCTGATAAATGGCAAACTGTTCGGCATGACCGAAATGCTGATCCACCAGCTTGCCGTATTGGGAAGTCACTGCGATCACATACCGTCTGCCAGCAGCACCGGGTTCCACCTTCCTGTCGGCCGATGGCTGCAGGGACATCCGGAATTCCTGGGATCGGTCATATTCCAGCAGGCCAATGGCATCCGCCCGGCACTGCTTGCAATGATGCATCTGAGTCAGATCCAGTTCGCAGGATCGCCGCATTTGTTCAATATCTTTCATACTGGTCTGGGGAAAATGTTCGAAAGTACTGCCCTGGGCTGGAATCAGCGGCATAATATTGGTCATAAAAGCGCCTAACTCTTTTGCCTTTTTCACTACCTGAGGAATATGATGGTCATTGATGCCGCTGACCATGACAATATTCACTTTGACTAAAACACCGCCGGAAGTTAATTTGACGATGCCTTCCAGCTGCCTGCCTAAAAGCAGCTTTGCTCCTTCAACACCCTGATATTTATGTCCCTTATATCGGACAAATTTATAAATTTTGGCACCGATTCCCGGATCAATGCAGTTCATGGTTACCGTTACATGCTGTACCCCCAATCGGATGATCTCCGCCGCATAGTCCGGCAGCATCAGCCCATTGGTGGACAGGCAGAACACGATGTCCGGATTATCGGCTTTGATCAATGCAATGGACCGTTTCGTCTGTTCCCAGTTGGCCAGGGCATCGCCCGGTCCGGCAATCCCCACCACGCTGAGATAATCCAGCTGACTTTTCACCCAGTCAAATTTTTCTTTTGCCAGCGCCGGAGTTAGCACTTCGCTGGTTACTCCGGGACGGCTTTCGTTGACACAATCAAACTTGCGATTACAATAATTGCAGCTAATGTTACAGCCGGGAGCAACCGGCAAATGCATCCGCGCATATTTCTGGTGAGCTTCAAAAGAGTAGCACGGATGTTTTTTCGTTTTTTCCAAAAGATCAGCCGGCATTGGCCGATTCGCGTGTTTTGAGCAGGATGTGCACCCCATGATTCTCACCTCTCTCTGTTGTTACGTTGCCTTCCGGTAAAAAGTATCGTACATCCGGCTGCGGTAGGGTTTCAGCTTACTGTCCAGCAGCGTATTGGTCACCCGATCCAAAAAAGCCATGGTCCCCGTATAGCCTACCGACAGCAGCCGGTGCCCTCCCATACGGTCAAGGATGGGAAAACCGATACGGATCAAAGGAATTCCGGCCTTTTCTTCCAAATAACGCCCGGTGGAGTCCCCGATGGCCACATTGGCTTCTGCCGCTTCTCCGTATTTACGGATTACTGCAAAATCTGTTCCCGACAAAATCTGTACCGGTTCCGGTGCAGCCTCAATATAAGGCTGCAGCAGCTCCGCCAGTTTTGCCGTCCGGCTGCCTGTCGCCACCACCACCGGATGAATGCCATTTTCCAGACAAGTCCTGGTTAACGCATACACCAGTTCCGGTTCGCCAAACAAGACGGCCCTCCCCAGAAAGTTATATTTATGGGAATCGATCATTCCGTCCAGCAGCCGCCCCCGTTCCTGCTGCAGACTGTCCGGCAAACCCTTACCGGTGACTTCCTGCAGTACTTCCATAAACCGGTCAGTATTTTCCAAACCAATCGGCAACGGCAGATTGTAAAGCGGAACACCGAAGGTCTCTGCCAAATATTTACCCGGCGACAAAGCATCCTCCACCGTCATTCCCAGCTGCAAAGTGGCCGGTGCTCCCGACATTTTCCGGATATCCTCGATTTTTGTCCCTTCCGGCGTCATTTTCCGATAAGGCCGCTGAAAAGGACGGTCCATGGTATCGGAAAAATCGGGGAACAAGGTATATTTTATCTCCATCAGGTTTAAAATCCGTTTGATCTCCCGAATATCAGCCGGGCTGATATTCGAAACAATCAAATTGATTTTATTGTGTTTTTCACTTTTTTTTGTCAGGCAGGTCAGAATCCGCCTGGCGGTAAAAAAGTAGCCTTCAGCCTGAGTCCCCCCGTAACCGGGAGTAGGCGCCGTGACCAAGAAAATTTCTTCCCCGTTTTTTTCCTGCAGATATTCTTCCGCAAAGCGGCCAATATCTTCCCCGATGGTTTCGGCCAGACAAGTCGTCAAAATGCCGATCACTCCCGGATTGTAAACTTTCCGTACATTATCCAGCGCTTGTTTTAAGTTTTTTTCACCGCCGTAAATGGTCCCTTTTTCATTTAATGAAGAAGAGCCCACATCCACCGGTTCATTAAAATGTTCGGAAATATGACGGCGCATATAGGTACTGCACCCCTGAGAGCCGTGCAAAACCACCATGGTATTTTCAATTCCTTTTAATGCCAGGATTCCTCCCATGGGCATACACATGTTGCAGGGGTTCTCATTCACATTCCGGCAGGCCGCCTTCTTCTCTTTCATACAACATCCCCCCTGTCATGATCCGGCAGGTAATTCCATACCGGCGAGCATAACGTGGAATAAACTTCCCTGGCAAAATTAACGGCTCCCACGTAACCGCTTAATGGATGCTTGCGGTCGTGATTGTGATCAATAAAGGCAATTCCCAGCTTGTAAGCCAGCGGCCGTTCTTTGACTCCGCCTACCAGCAGATTGGCCCCCTGCTTCGTCATAAACCGTTCCAGTTCCGCCGGGTTGGCGTCATCCAAGATGACCGTGCCGTCGGCGACCAGACTGTTGATGGTCTCATATTCTTCCTTCCGTCCGGTCTGCGTGCCGATCATGACGACTTCCATTCCCAGCTCGCGGAACTGTTTAATCAACGATATGGCTTTAAATCCGCCGCCCACATAGACAGCCGCTTTCTTCCCGGCGAACTTCCGCCGGTATTTGTCAATGACCGGTTGAATCCGGGCGCTTTCTCTGGCGATAAGAATCTCCGCCTTGCGGGCGGCTTCCTCGTTGCCAAGGGCTGCGGCAATCTGCCGCAGGGAATCCGCCGTATCCTGAAGTCCCAAAAAGGAAACGCGGATGTAAGGAATGTGATACAATTCTTCCATTTTACCGGCCAGATAATTCGTCGAGCCGGCACACTGCATGATGTTGAGCGATGCCTGGGTGGCTGTTTTCAGCTTTTCACTGGAAGAGTCGCCGGTAAAGACAACATTCAGTTCAATGCCCATTTCCCGTAGATAGCTTTCAATGATCCACGCTTCCCCTGCCAGATTATAATCGCCTAAATAATTAATACTGTTGGCTTTTTTGATTCCAGTCGGCTGAAGCAGCTGCAAGATCGCGTCGCAGGCCGCCCGGTAACCGGCGGATTTGTTGCCGATGAAACCGCTGGACTGTACCGGAATGACCTCGATTTCGTGTTTTAAGGCTGCCGCTTTACAAATGGCGTTCAAATCATCACCGATGACGCCGACAATACAGGTGGAATAGACGAAAATCAGTTTCGGCTGATACTTACCCACCAGTTCGTCAATTGCCGCCGTCAGCTTTTTACCGCCGCCAAAAATTACGTCTTCCTCTTGTAAATCGGTGGAGAAAGCGTTGCGGTAAAGCTCCGAGCCGCTGCTCAGGCTGCCCCGGATATCCCAGGTATAGCTGGCGCAGCCAATCGGTCCGTGGACCAAATGGGCCGCATCCGTAATCGGATTCAGTACCACCCTGGCCCCGCAATACACGCAGGCCCGCTGGCTGACGCAGCCGGCGATGCTGTCGGCGTCGCATTTGATCGGCTGCTTTTGTCTGCCTTTTGTCGTAATAAACTCTTCCCTGTCGGATACAACCAGTGCCTCCCCCATTCGCTTCTCACCTCTTTCATTGATGCAAACCTGCCTTTCTGCCTATTATCGAACGACTTCCAAATCTTCTTCCGCGCATTCCCGGTCTTCCTTGTCCAGCATGGCGTTGCACATTTGTTCCAATAAAAACATCGCGCCTTTGTAGCCCACCACCGGATTATAGTTGTGTCCATAACGATCCATAACCGGAAACCCGAAGCGGACAAAGGGAATGTCTTCTGCCCTGGCGATGAATTTGCCATAGGTATTGGAAATTAAAAGATCAACGTTTTCATTTTTGATCCATTGATGGACATCAAAGAAATCTTTTTCCGCTTTTACAATGCCTTCTAAACCAGCCTCCTGCATCATGGCCGTGATTTCTCTTGCAAATGCCGATCCCGGAGTACCGGTAACCACATATTGGGGGATCATGCCCAGAGCAATAATGAACTGGCTTAAAGCAATCATCTCGTCAGGATCACCGACCAGGGCAGCTTTTCTTCCCTGGAAATATTGCTGACTGTCAATCATCAGATCCACCAGTTGGCCCCGTTCCTCTTCCAGTTCCGCCGGTATCTCCTTCCCGGTTTGTTTGGCCAAAGACATTAAAAGTTCATCCGTGGCATCGATACCGATGGGAGTCTTCAGCGTAATAAAGGGAACTTTACACTTTTTCTCCAGTTCTTTCGCTCCCATTTCGGAGGCATAGCTCCCCAAAGCAACGGTCAACGCGGCATTGCCGGCATCAACAATCTCCTCAATTTTTGTCCCACCCTTCGGATACATTTTATATTTCCCGGTGTTCGGGGCATCCAAAACCCCGCTGGTATCGGGAAGCATGGTATAAGGGATGCCCATTACCTTGAATATCCGCTTGATTTCCCGCATATCCGCCGGTCCGACAAAGCCCGGTATGATATTAAAATTCCCGTTGGGAACGCCGCTGTTTAGCGAAAGGTAGTTGATAAAACCTTTGACCATGCTGGCAAAACCGGTAATATGGGAACCCTGATAGCTGGGCGTATTAGCGTGAATGACCAGTTTGCCTTCTGGTATTTCCATTTCCCGGATATAGGTAGGTAGGTCATCGCCAATGGTTTCGGATAAACAGGTGGTATGAACGGCAATAATATCCGGATCATACAGGGCAAAAATATTTTTAACCGCTGTCTTTATATTGGCACCGCCGCCAAACACGCTGGCGCCTTCCGTAAAGGAACTGGAGGATGCCATGGCCGGTTCTTTAAAGTGCCGGGAAAGCACGGTTCGATGATAGGAGCAGCAACCTTGGGAGCCATGGCTGTGCGGCAGACAGTTGTGAACGCCAAGGGCAGCGTACATGGCTCCTACCGGTTGACAGGTTTTGGCCGGATTGATCCGAAGCGCTTTTCGCTCGACAATTTCTTTTGGCGTTGCATCCAGCATTACGCTTCACCTCCTGCCACTTTGCCTTCCAATAAGGACTTTTGCTTCCAGGGAGGCGTTACATACCGCCATGCGGGTGTATAAAGTCCTGCGGCCAATTCTCTGGCAAAGACAACGGCTCCTCTGAATCCCGCATAGGGACCGGTATAATCATAGGAGTGAAGCTGACGGGACAAAACGCCCCCTTTCTGGATGACATATTTCTCTTTTATTCCGGTTAAAAACATATCCGGCTTCAACTGACCAAGAATAGTCTCCATCTCATGATGGTTCATATCGTCAATCATAATGGTATTGTTGTTCATTTCCTTCACCATTCCGCCATAATAACCGAGCTTGACACCTTCTTTAGTCATCTGCTCTGCTTTTTCCCGGGAAATAATGACCCGGAATTTCTGCTCATCCGGCTCAACTGTGAGCTCCGGAATATTCTTGCTGTCGGCATCAATTTTAATCGTCGGAATGACTTCCCGTCCTTCATAATCGTCACGATGGGCAAACTCGTAGCCGGCAACTAAAGTCTCTACCCCCAGGCTTCTTAAGAGTCCCTGATACGTCTGGGCCCGTGATCCCCCTACATAAAGGCAGGCCGTCTTTCCTTGCAGTTTGGTACGATAATAGGCCATCTCGCCTTCCGCTGCCGCAACTTCCTCGGCAATAACCTCTTCCGTCCGGCGGGTAAGCTTTGGAACATCAAAGAACTTCGCCATCTCCCGCAGCGTCTCAACCGTCCCGTCAATACCGATAAAGTTGCATTTGATCCAGGGAATCCCGTATTTAGTCTCCATCATTTCGGCGATATAATTAATGGACCGGTGGCATTGGACTAAATTCAAATTCGCGGTGTGAGCGTTGCTGATCTTGTCATAGCTGGCGTCGCCGCTTAAGGTAGAAATAACATTGTAACCAATTTTAGCCAATACCCGCTCTATTTCCCAGGCATCGCCGCCAATATTGTATTCGCCTAAAATATTGATTCCAAGTTCTTTCGGCGTCTCATTCCCTTTACCGATGATTTCCTGCATAACAATATTGTTGGCAATATGATGTCCTGCCGACTGGGTGACGCCTTTATAGCCCTCGCAACTGAAAGACAGAACCGGAATCCCGTATTCCTTAGTCGCTTCTGCCGCCACTGCGTTAATATCGTCACCAATCAGACCGACGGGGCATGTAGCGTAAATCCCAATGGCTTTAGGATGAAACAATTCGTAGGCTTCCTTGATTGCCTCCTTCAACTTGGGAACGCCGCCGAAAACTATATTGCTCTCCTGCATGTCGGTGGAAAAAACATATTCCATATAATTCATACCGCCGGGTTCTTCTGCTCTTGCCTTGTTTCTTCTGCCCCCCCACGCATAAAAGGAGCATCCGACCGGTCCGTGAGTAATATGAACCATATCTTTGATCGGTCCCATAACAACGCCTCTACAACCGGCGTAACAGCATCCCCGGGCAGTTATAACACCCGGAACCGTTCTCGTATTCGCCGTAATGACCGGCTGCGGCTCTTCTTCCGTTTTAACCACAATATGGGCTTTCCTGGTTTTGAAAGCTTTGGCCGGATATTTCTCTAAGACCATATCCATTACTTTCTTCATATCTTGTGCCATAGCGTTGCTCACCTCTTTATAAAATTATAATGCATCGGCGTTTTTCTCTCCGGTCCGGACTCGGATGACTTCGCTGGCCGGTAGGACAAAAATTTTGCCATCACCCGGATTTCCCGTCCGGTTCACACCGATAATCAGGTCAATCGCCTCTTTTAAATCTTCATCTTTGACCAGTAAAGTCATCATCCGCCGGGGAACCAGCCGGTGCTGCTCGGCCAGTTGCTCCGCTTTTTCCCGGTCATTTGCAACTGCTTCCGAGCGGGCGGTTTCATCCGTTATGGTATAGCCGACTTTTGTCTTTCCCCTCCCCACTACCTGGCGGCAGGTAAAAGACGGAAAATTGCTTTTCAGAAGGGCTTCTTTCGTCTTGCTGATCATGTTCATCCGAATGATTGCAATAATTTCTTTCATGACAATCCCCTCCCTTACAATGCTTCCTTGCCGACACTGATCGTATAGGCAGCCTCAACCGGAGTGACAAATATTTTTCCGTCGCCGAAGGCGCCTTTTTCCCCAGTCTTGGCATTTTTTATGATAATTCTTACCACATCGTCTTTATCTTCGTCTTCTACCACCAGCATCAATAATTCTTTGGGAATTTCATCATAGTGGACTGTGCCCACCTGAAGGCCGCGCTGCTTTCCCCGTCCGACTACATCATATTTTGTGACCGCCGGAAAACCTGCGTCAGATAATTCGGATAGAACAATCCCCGCTTTTTCCGGTCTGACAATGGCTTTTATCATTAACATACAATCGCCTCCGTTTCATTTTCGCTTATTATGGTTTATAGATCCACCAAGCCGAATTCCATTAAAATCTCTTCCAGGCGTTCCTGGGTCATCGGCTTGGGAATTACGAACATATCATTACCATCAATGTTTTTCGCCAAAGTCCGGTACTCGTCAGCCTGATCCGCCTTCGGATCAAAATCAATCACGGTTTTCTTGTTGATTTCCGCTTTCGTAACCATGGGACTTCTTGGTACAAAGTGAATCAGCTGACTGCCCAGTTCTTTGGCAAAAGCGTCCAGCAATTCGTACTCGTTGGCGACTTTTCTGCTGTTGCAGATAATACCGCCTAATCTAACGCCGCCGCTGTTGGCAAATTTCAAAATACCTTTGGAAATATTATTGGCCGCATACATAGCCATCATTTCCCCGCTGGCGACAATATAAATTTCCCGGGCTTTTCCTTCACGAATCGGCATTGCGAAGCCGCCGCAGACAACATCGCCCAGTACATCGTAGAATACATAGTCCAGATCATCCGTATAAGCACCCAGCTGTTCCAGCATATTGATGGAAGTAATGATACCTCGGCCGGCACAGCCAACCCCAGGTTCCGGTCCACCGGATTCCACGCATTTGATGTTGCCAAAGCCTTCTTTCATAATGTAATCCAGATCGATGTCGTCGCCTTCTTCCCGCAATGTGTCCAGAACCGATTTCTGTGCCAAACCGCCCAGCAGCAGTCTGGTGGAATCTGCCTTGGGGTCGCAGCCAACCACCATGATGTGCTTACCCATTTCAGCCAATCCGGCTGTAAGATTCTGCGTCGTCGTCGATTTACCGATTCCGCCTTTACCATATATTGCCACCTGTCTCATACTAAGCTCCTCCTTATATCTTTTTTAAAATTTTCTAAATTAAACTTCTTGAAAAAGAACACTCTGTTGACTATAATAAATAATGGGTATAGGAAATAAACCCTGGCGCAACTGGGGAATAAAACTTTACCTGCGTTGCTTCATGAGTACTGCGAATACTCATGAAGCATTTCTTTATGGCCGCAGCTCGTCTGCTTGCTGCAACCACCTCCTTTCAATAACAATCCTCCTGCGGCTGAAGGACAGAAAGAGGCTTATAAACGTCAAAGCGTTTATAAGCCTCTTTGCTTTTCATCTAAACTTAATAAGATTTTTAGTTGAGTATACCATAGGAATATGAGCAGAGCAAGAGGCTGGTAAATATTCACAATATTAAAATTATAGCTGCCTGCAGCGAATTATGGCTTTGCTATTCCTGGGTCATAGCAAAGCCTCGCCCGCAATAGCCGCTCTTCCGCCTGCATCCCGTTTATCAAACCAGCACTGATAGTTCTCTCCTTATAAGTGACGAATCAAAAATAACTTACGGTCAGGCAAGGTCATCTTCTCCGGCCGCTTCCGAAAGCCGGTAACGAACGCAATACTTACCATGCACCAGTAAGCTGTCAGCTCGGCCCATTCTTCCAAAACTTCTCCCTAAAGCAATACCCTCCCCGGTACCGCCGCTGCCGCCGGATTCATCACTGTCAACTCAAACCATGCTGTTCGCAGCCTGCTTCCGCCGCCAAGAATACAATGCCGTCGACAAGGCAAATAGAGCCGTACCGGCAGTCAGCAAGAATATAATACTGATCTGCAGATCCGGAGCATATCCGTGTAAGGCCAAATCCCGTACATTATCGGCAATATATGTTACCGGAATAATGCAGGAAATAGTCCAGCCAAACAAATTCATGGCGTACCGCGGCCAAGTATAGCCAGAAAATAAAAAACAGGGAACAGCATAGGAAACAACTAACTGCAGTAAAAATACCTGGTTGGTACAAAAAGCCGGCAGCAAGCTGGCCAGCGAAGTAATGACAAAGATAAAGACCGTACCTAAGAACAGCAGACTGGCAACACTGCCGCGAAAAGGAACGCCGAACACATCGACTGCAATCAGAATTGAAGCAATAAATCCGCCGATTCCGCCGATCCAATAGGGCAGCAATTTGGCAAATAGGACCTTGACGGCGGCTGTATTGCGTAATTCCTGAAATTTTTTATACTCATTGGCCATAGTCATACTGACCGCCATCATGACGCCGGTCTGAAACGCTACAAAGAAAATTCCCAGTACAAAAAAGCTGGTATAGTTCAGCGTCGGATTGTTTAACACCCGCAGACGAAACTGAATCGGCGCGACATGACTGAGAGCCTGGCTGGGCAGTTGGCCGGCCGCTTCCAGTAAGCCCATTTTGATACTGCTGAGATAGTTGCTCACAATTTCCTGCACCATGCTGATGACGGCGCCGTCAAACACAAGATTTGAGGCGTTCAGTTCGAATAAAAGATTGGAGCCGAACCCGTTTTTTATATCCCGCGAATAATTAGGCGGTATGGAAAGCGCACAATAACCGATTTGATCTCTCAGCATGGATTCCATTTCTTCCTGGGATAAGACATCGGCTACTATTTGAAATTTTTCCGAATCATCCAGTGCCTGGATTAGGGACCGGCTTAATTGCGTCTGATCCTGATCATAAATGATCATCGGCACATGATTCATAACATTAGCGCTGTACAGCAGCCCCATCAGCGTCGTATAAGCAGCGCCCACGCCCAGCAGTAAAAAAATTATGATCGGTTCCCTCTTAAAGATAAACCGTATTTCCTTGATTACAATATCTTTAATACTCATGTCGGCGCTCCTTCATCCGAACGAAATTTGCTGTGCTTGCGGCGCAAACTGAAAATTCCGCCGGCAGCCACCAGCAGAACGAGCCCGGACATATACAAAATTCCGGCATCATGCAGCAAGTGAGGCGCATATCCGTTCAGCATTAAATCACGCATATTGTCGGCCATATAGCCGATAGGCACCGACTTGGCAAATACGTAGCTGAAGGTATTCATGATCATCTGCGGCCAGATATAACCGCTGAACAGCAGCGCCGGCATAATATACAGTAGCGGCATAAGCACTGCCATCACTTCCCCCGGCGCAACCGTGCCGATAAAACATCCTACTGCCGCCACTGAAAAAACGTAACCACTGCCAAGGAGTAACAGTTCTCCGATCCCGCCGCGAAAGGGAAGCATAAATACATAAACGCAAATTAACACGTAGCCAATAAAGGTAAGAACGCCGCATAGCCAATACGCAAGCATTTTGCCGGCCAAAATCAGCGGTGTTGCCGTTTCCTTCCAGGCGTCAAGCCGTTGGAATTCCCGGTTTACCAGAGGACCCACCGTTAAAACGATGCCGGTTTGCAATGCATATACACCGAGGCCGATCAGCAAAAAGTTCGTATAGCCAAATGTGGGATTGTTCAATATCCGGGTTTCCACGTCAATGGGGCTGGCGTAGTGGGAAGATGCCCCCGGCGGCATGCCGATGACTCCAATCAGGTCTTGGGCAATTGCGGGATACACCTTGCCGATCAGATCCTGCGCCGAGCCGATCAAGGTGTTGGCGATGATAATATTGCTGCCGTCTACTTCAAACAATATCGGCGCTGATACTCCCTTCTTGATATCCCGGGAAAAATGCAGCGGTATGGCGACGCCTACCAGTGATTTTTTCTCGCGCATATATTGTTCCAGTTCTTCCTGGGTATCGACATAAGCGACAATCCGGAACCGGTCAGAATCCTCGAAAGCCCGAACCACTTCGCGACTTAATGCGGTCTGGTCTTCATCATACACAACGGTAGCGGTATAGTTTACGGTATTCTTCAAATACAAAGTCCCGAACAGCAAAACATACACAATCGGAATTCCAATAAAGAAACAGGCAGCGCTGCGATCTTTAACAAACATAATCCGGAATTCCCGTCTCATGATCCTCAGGAGGCCCATCTTACACATCACCATTTAACAGACGGAACCGCATTCCCGGACGAATTTTTTCGGAATTCACCTGGACTTTTACATTAAACGTAATAATGTCATTTTCACTCCGCTCATTGGTGGCGCGATACGTGGCAAATTCGGATTTTTTGCTGATATCGACGATCGTTCCCTGCAATTTCAGGTTGCTGTCCCGGCCTTGGAGCATAACCGTCTGCTGTATAGAGTACTGGCTCAAATCGGTTTCTTTCACTTTAAAATTAACCCAGTTATCCACCGGATCCTGAATCGTCACAATGGGCATTCCGGTTGACACCATTGCCCCTTCTTCCACATGCTTCGTCGTAATGATGCCGTCAAACGGTGCCCGTATTTCAGTTTCATCCAAAGATACTTCCACTTGCTCCAGGTTAGCCTGACCCTGTGTTACTTTGCTGCGCATCGCTTCCTCATTAGCCAGGTTGACATTTGTTTGCAGTAGTCCGGCTTTAGCTGAAGTAACACCGGCCTGGGCCTGAGTATAAGCGGCCTGAGCTACCTGATATTTTGTGCGGTAGGTATCAAACAATTGATGGGAAATAGCGCCTGATTCCACCAATTCGCTGAAGCGATTATAATCACTTTCCGCCAGAGCCAAGTCCGACTGGGCTTTTTCCAACTGGGCGTAAGCGGTATTCAAAGCAGCCTTGGCTGTCTGATCCTGCTGAACTGTAACAGTAGAAGCCTGAGCAGTCTGCGCCTCCAATGCTTTAATATTAGCCCGGGCCTGATTGGCCTGAGCGACAATATCGCGCTTATCAATCTGAGCTAATAATTGTCCTTTTTTAACGCGATCGCCTTCTTTGACCAGCAGGTTCACCACCCGGCCCGGCACTTTGGAGTTGATGTCGACCTCCGTGGCATCAGCACGGCCCCACATTTCCGGGACGGCAGCCGCCCCATTGCCGCCGCAGCCGGTGAGCAAAGTGACGGATAAAATCACCAGCAGCAGATAAATCGCACCGTGCCTAAAAAAGGTATCCTTTCTTGTCATCATTCGATAAATCTCCTCTCTTTTCTAACAGTCAGCGTACCCGCAGCTGTTTTTTGTAATCTTATGTACTAATTTGGTATTTTTGGTACTAGCAACCACATTTAAACTGCGTGCAATGCACGCAGTTTAAATGTGGTTGCTATATCACAAACAAGTCTGTTCAGTCCTTATCCTCCGCCAAAATTCCATGCAGCATAATATCCAGCATGGCTGCCACCGCATCCGGATAAGTTATATTGTTTGCGGATAAAAAAGGATAGCTGGTCAAATCCGTACTGTTAAGCATATGCTGAATAACCCCGATATGAACAGGCCGGATTGAGCCGGCCTCCATCCCCTGAAGCAGCAGAGCGGTTAAATGATTCATCCGTTCCTTACGAAAACCGACAACTTTTTCCCATTCTTTCGGATACGTCAGGCGGAGATCATCATATACTCGGTTATGAAATGGTTCAAAAGTTTGGGATGTGATAGTCAATACCGCCTGAAGTTTTTTAATAATCGTTAACTCCGATTGATAAATTTTGCTTTCCTGTGTCCGAAAATCATTCAGCACCGTATCTAAGATAGCGGCAACGAGTTCTTCCTTGGAAGAAAAGTACTCATACAGTGACGATTTACTGATACTCAGCCGCTTTGTAAGATCGCTCATCGTAAACTTGAAGCCTCTTAAATTGATTTCTTCAACAGCCGCCACAATAATTCGGTTGCGCAAAACAATCACCTCATACCCTCAGGTACCAGAAAAGACTAACATGGTATTACAATTACTATACTATTCCACTTTTTGTCATATGTCAATAATAAATCGTTATAGACTTAAAACAAAAAACAACCGGCTACTGTTTTTAGCCTTACTGCTCCACCTCATCCACCTCATCAGGCGGTGCCGTGAGAAATTGCACTTTAGGATTATTATCACTGGTCCAGCGCAGCGACCATTCATTATTAAACAAGGCCACCGGCCGATCTTTGCCGTCACGTACCAGCATACAGCGATCCATTCCCTTCAGTGCTTTCACGTTCAGGCTGACCCCGTTCAGCCAGCGAGCCAGCTCATAAGAAAGGAAGTTCAGCAAAATGTCAACGTTGTATTCATTCTTCAGCCGATATTCCAAAACATCGAACTGCAAACTGCCCACCGCTCCCACAATAAAGGATTCCATCCCCATATCCTCCTGATGAAAGACCTGAATAGCGCCCTCCTGGGTCAGTTCGGTAATACCTTTGACAAACTGTTTGCGCCGCATGGTATCTTTGGCCTGCACCCGGGCAAACCGCTCCGGCGGAAAAATAGGAAATTCTTCAAAGGTAAATGTCTGCCCCTCCTCACTCAGCGTGTCGCCAATGCCAAAAACTCCCGGATCAAACAAACCGACAATATCTCCCGGATACGCCTCATCAATGATCGTCCGTTCCTGAGCTAGGAACTGCTGAGGTTGGGTCAGTTTCAGTTTTTTGCCGGTTCTGGCCTGACGAACCGACATGCCTTTGGTGAATTTGCCGGAACAAATCCGCATAAAGGCCAACCGGTCCCGATGGGCCGGATTCATATTGGCCTGAATTTTAAAAATAAAGCCGGAAAAATTGGGATCATCCGGATTAATTTGTCCCTCGGAAGACTGTCGCGGCGCCGGCGCCGGCGCCAAATGTAAAAACTCTTCCAGGAAGGGGCGCACGCCGAAGTTAGTCATGGCGCTGCCAAAAAAGATCGGCGTCAGTTCGCCCGTCAAGACCTTTCCCATGTCAAAAGCATCACCGGCCATATCCAGGAGCTCAATATCGTCACACAATGCCTTATGAATATCCGTACCGATAATTTCGGCAAATGCCGGATCGTCCACACTCCCCAGCGTCGACGGCATAACCCACTGCCCATGGGAACCACCGCCCTCGAATAACTCGATTTGGGCCAATTGGCGATTGTACACGCCTTTATAATCCCCGTCCACGCCAATTGGCCAGTTCATGGGATAACCGTTGATGTCCAGAACCTTCTCAATTTCTTCCATCAGTTCAAACGGATTTTTCCCATGGCGATCCAGTTTGTTAATAAAGGTAAAAATGGGAATCCCCCGTTGTTTACAGACCTTAAATAACTTCTTCGTCTGCGCCTCCACGCCTTTGGCCACATCGATCAGCATAACAGCACTGTCTACCGCCATCAGCGTCCGATATGTATCTTCACTGAAATCCTCATGGCCCGGCGTATCCAGAATATTGATGCGAAAACCGTCATAATCAAACTGCAGCACACTGGATGTAACGGAAATACCCCGCTGTTTTTCAATCTCCATCCAGTCCGATACCGCATGCTTCTGCGCTTTGCGTGACTTTACCGATCCGGCCAGATGAATAGCCCCGCCGTACAGCAGCAGTTTCTCCGTCAAAGTCGTTTTCCCCGCGTCTGGGTGAGATATAATGGCAAATGTCCGGCGGCGCTGTATTTCGGCGCTAAGCTCACCATTTTCTACTGACATAACCAGCCCTCCAACATCTATGCAGTCTCTATTATGTAAATTACATTAAAAAGTCTCTAATTTATTTATTTTATCATATTTTTCATCCGCCGCATATAACCCCTGACTGAATTAGCTCATAGCTCATAGCTCATAGCTCATAGCTCATAGCTCATAGCTCATAGCTCATAGCTATTATAAATTCTCCTGTTAGTTTGTCAATTTATAGCTGCTTTACTCAACAAAGGCACCCCCGGAGCAGTCTATATTTTCTTGAGAAATTACTTTGTGCCTTTATTTCTCCCACTTATGAAGCCAGTCGACGATCACTGTCTGAACATCGGCGTGACGTCCGCTAAATACATGATCGGCACCATCCAGCTTATGAAAGATTTTTTTCCCTTTATATCGGCGATAAAGTTCTTCCGAGCCTCCGAGGGGAACAACACAATCCGCCGTCCCATGAATAATCAACAGCGGGGTTGTAAGTTTCTCCGCCGCTTCCAAGGGCTTATATTTCCCTTTGATTAAATCATTGGCAAAAATACCGTTATTGAGGGAAAATCCTTTGTTAAAAAAATTCGCAATGGTTTCTCCTGCAGCTGCTTTCTCCCAAAGTCCTTTCCCGAAAATTTCCTCGGCGCTAAACGTTTCTACGGGATATACTACAGCAGAAAGGGCCATGCGTCCGGCAATCGCCGCATCGTCCGGGTAGGTTAGCGCAACCAGCCCGCCTAAACTATGCCCCAGAAGAAAAATCGGCGCACCGATAAATTCCGGCTGATTTTTGACCCAGGAAACAACGCTCTGCAAATCTTCCTGCCAACCGGATACCCTTGTATCTTCCGCAAACTCGCCTCCACTTTCACCGGAGCCGGCAAAATCGAAGCGAACTGCTATCTTGCCGTCAGCTTCAATAGCTTGAGCGATATGAAGCATAAGCTGATTCGAACCGATCTTATCCCCGGTAAATCCATGGCAAAAAATCACTAACGGGGTTCCCGCCGGCACATTCCCATAATTATGAATCATTGCCGACAGTTGTTGCCTGCCTTCAATAAACACATGCGTCTTCATATTTTATCCCCTTGCTTTTATTTTTTATCTACTCATGATAAGTAGGCATCAGTATCTCTTGACGGGCTCTTACTCGTTTTCTGTTAGAATTATTGTCAAATCTAAAATAATTCTAACACTTTCTAATTGCAATTTCTGCTGTCAATATCACTTCCGGTTTCCTGGAACGTTGCTTTATGGCATAAACATAATAAAAAATAAAGTATTCTTGCAAATTCAGACAGGACTGACAGCTTATATCACGAAGAAAACAATTAGCACGTTAATATTATTCAAGCCATTTTAAGAAAAAGGAAGGGATTTATTCATGGCAAGAAAAATGAAAACAATGGATGGAAATACCGCCGCCGCCCACGTTTCTTACGCTTTTACCGATGTAGCGGCCATCTATCCCATCACTCCGTCATCTCCTATGGCGGAACACGCGGATGAATGGGTTGCCCAGGGACGAAAAAATATTTTCGGCCAACCGGTTAAAATCGTCGAAATGCAAGCTGAAAGCGGCGCCGCCGGAGCAGTTCACGGTTCCTTGCAGGCCGGCGCTTTAACAACCACCTACACTGCATCCCAGGGATTGCTGCTGATGATCCCCAATATGTATAAAATTGCCGGCGAACTGCTGCCCGGCGTATTTCATGTCAGCGCCAGAACCGTCGGTGCCAACGCCATCAGCATTTTCGGCGATCACTCCGACGTCATGGCGACCCGCCAAACCGGCTTCGCCTTACTGGCGGAAAGCAGCGTCCAGCAGGTCATGGACTTATCCGCAGTTGCCCATTTAGCAGCGATTAAAGGCCGAGTCCCGTTTTTGAACTTTTTCGACGGGTTCCGTACTTCCCATGAAGTACAAAAAATTGAAGTACTGGAATATGATGAACTGGCTAAATTGTTAGATCGGGATGCCGTGGATGCATTCCGCCGCCGGGGCCTGAATCCGGACCATCCGGTGCTGCGGGGAACAGTGCAAAATTCCGACATTCACTTCCAGCAAAGAGAAATTGCCAACCGCTATTATCAGGCTCTGCCAGACATTGTCGAAAATTATATGGCGGAAATCAGCAAGCTGACCGGCCGGGAATATCACCTCTTCAACTACTATGGCGCTAAGGATGCCGACCGCATCATTATAGCCATGGGCTCGGTCTGCGAAGCCACTGAAGAAGTCGTGGATTATCTCAATGCCAAAGGCGAAAAAGTCGGCCTGCTGACCGTTCATTTGTACCGGCCTTTCTCTGCCAAGCATTTCTTAAAATATATCCCGAAAACAGTCAAAAAGATTGCCGTTCTCGACAGAACGAAGGAAATGGGCGCCTATGCCGAACCTCTGTATCTAGATGTAAAATCCGTGTTCTACAATAATGATTGGCAGCCTGTCATCGTCGGCGGCCGCTACGGATTAGGCGGAAAAGATATCATCCCCAGTCATATCCAGGGAGTCTTTGAAAATCTGAAACAAGGGCAGCCGCAAGACAACTTCACGGTCGGCATCGTAGACGATGTCACCCATACATCCTTGCCTTTCGGCGACGATATTGATACCACTGCCGCAGGAACAAAAGCTTGCAAGTTCTGGGGCCTCGGCTCCGACGGAACAGTCGGTGCCAACAAAAGCGCCATTAAAATTATCGGTGATAACACCAAAATGTATGCGCAAGCCTACTTCGCTTACGATTCTAAAAAGTCCGGCGGTGTAACCATCTCTCATCTCCGCTTTGGCAAAAACCCCATTAAATCCCCTTACCTGATTAATAAGGCCGACTTTATTGCCTGCCACAATCAGTCCTATGTTGATAAATACACTGTCCTGGACGGCCTGAAAAAAGGCGGCAGCTTCCTGTTAAACTGCATCTGGTCGCCGGAAGAACTGGAACAATACCTGCCGGCAGCCATGAAACGCTATATTGCCAACAACAATATTAACTTCTATACCCTCGATGCCGTTAAAATCGCCCAGGAAATCGGCTTAGGCGGCAGAATCAACATGATCATGCAGGCAGCATTTTTCAAGATTGCCGATATTATTCCCCTGGAAGATGCCGTAAAATATCTGAAAGACGCTGTTCTAACTTCCTATGGCAAAAAAGGACAAAACGTAGTGGATATGAATAATGCCGCTATTGACAAAGGTGTAGCATCCATCGTAAAAATCAATGTTCCAGCCGCATGGCTGAGTGCGACGGATAAAGGCGCCGATGAAACAGCCGTTCCGTCCTTTATCAAGAATATTCTCGTTCCGATGAATCGTCAGGAAGGAGACAAGCTGCCGGTCAGTGCTTTCGACGGCATGGAAGACGGCACCTTCCCCATGGGTACTGCGGCCTATGAGAAACGGGGCATTGCGATCAACGTTCCAGAATGGCAACCAGATAAATGTATCCAGTGCAACCAGTGTTCCTATGTATGTCCCCATGCAACCATTCGTCCCGTTTTAGCGACTGATGACGAAGTGAAAGTAGCCCCCGCCGGATTTACGGTAAAACCGGCTGCCGGCGCCAAGGGCTTAAACTTCCGGATGACGGTCAGCCCGCTGGATTGTACCGGCTGCGGCAATTGCGCCCAAATTTGCCCGGCTAAAGAAAAAGCTTTGGTCATGAAACCGATTGCCAGCCAAATGCCTCAGGCCGATCTGTGGGAATATGCCATGAAGCTTGCGCCAAAAGCCAATCCTGTCAATCCCTTTACCGTTAAAGGCAGCCAGTTCGAACAACCCCTGTTGGAGTTCTCCGGTGCTTGTGCCGGCTGCGGTGAAACGCCTTACGCCAAATTAGTCACCCAGCTGTTCGGCGACCGGATGATGGTAGCCAACGCCACCGGCTGCTCCTCTGTCTGGTCGGGCAGCTCGCCTTCGATTCCTTATACCCAAAATCATCTCGGGCACGGTCCAGCCTGGGGCAATTCCCTGTTTGAAGACAATGCGGAATATGGCCTCGGCATGATGGTAGGCGTCAACCAGCTTCGTGCCAAAGTTGCGCTGGATGCCCAGACGGCACTTTCCCTGCCGGTGAAGCAGGAACTGAAGGCAGCGCTGGAAGATTGGCTGACCAATAAAGATAAAAATGACGGCACCCGGGCCAGAGCCGATAAGCTGATTGCCGTACTGGAAAAAGAAAAAGGCCGGGAGCCTGTACTCAATGAAATTTATAAGAATAAAGACTTCTTAGTAAAACGTTCCCACTGGATATTCGGCGGCGACGGCTGGGCTTATGACATCGGCTTTGGCGGTCTTGACCATGTTCTGGCCTCCGGCGAAGACGTCAATGTCCTGGTCTTTGATACCGAAGTATATTCCAATACCGGCGGTCAGTCCTCTAAATCCACACCGACGGCAGCAATTGCCAAATTTGCCGCCAGCGGTAAGAAAACGAAGAAAAAAGACCTTGGCATGATCGCCATGAGCTATGGCTATGTGTATGTGGCCCAAATCGCTATGGGTGCCGACAAGAATCAAACCCTGAAGGCCATTGCCGAAGCCGAAGCCTATCCCGGTCCTTCTTTGGTTGTAGCTTACGCCCCTTGCATTAACCACGGCCTGAAAGCCGGTATGGGCAACAGCCAGCTGGAAGCCAAACGAGCGGTGGACTGCGGCTACTGGGCTTTGTACCGTTACAATCCGGAATTAAAAGGCACCAGCAAAAGTGCCTTTACCCTGGATTCCAAAGAACCAACCATGAACTTCAGAGAGTTCCTGCTGGGTGAAGTCCGCTATTCCTCTTTAAAGAAACAATTCCCCGACATGGCGGACGCTTTGTTTGAGAAAACAGAGCAGGATGCTGCCGAAAGACGGGAAACCTATAAGAATCTGGCGACTCAGGCCAGCTTAGCAGCCCAGGACACAGTCGCTGCAAAATAATAACTTAAAAGAATCAAACTGCCGGCCAATAGCCGGCAGTTTTTTTACAGCGCAGGTCCGGCCCTCGGTTTACAAAAAGCTTCCCCTGCTATATAATAGTATCGTTAACCTAATGAATTTATATGGTTAACGATACTATTATAAAGAGGAGTCCTGCGGTGAAAATTAAAATTCGTGTATTAACCAAACTGGCCCTGCTTGCCGCTTTGATCACTGTAACCGGCGCCATCAAACTCCCCAGTTTCGCCGCCGGAGCCGAATTTCAGCTTTCGGCTCCCTTAGCGGTAGCGATTTGTGCCGTCTATGGATTCACCAGCTATATTACTGCCGGTATATTATCCAGTCTGATCGGCTTGATATTGGGCCTGCAAAATCTGCTGAATATCTCCATCGCGATGATTTTTCGCCTGACCATCGGCGGACTGCTGCTTTTATGCGGCACAAGCCGGCCGATGCTGATCATTGCCGGTCCCATCGGCTCAGCACTTGCCCGCTTGTCCCTGGGACTATGGATCGGTCGGGCAGTTATCCCGCTGCTGGCTGCCGCCCTGCCGGGGATGTTGTTTACCGCAGCAGCAGCCGTACCGTTGACCCGGCTATTGCAGCGGGTAAAAATTCAAACTGAGAAGGTGATTCATTATGCTGTACAGCGTTAGAATGCGAGCTGCCCAGGGAGGCGCTCATGAACTGGGAGGCCGGCACATATCAGGCGCTGAAAGACTTGTCGCCTTTAACCGGGTGGCTGAAGTCACCGACGATATGCTGGCCCGGGCTTTTTCCCATACCCGTGGCCGGGCCGATTTCATCAATGTAAACGTCGAAGCCATTGAAAATTCTTGTCTGAAAAAGGCACCCTTACTGCCTGTACATACCATTACCGTACCGGATGCAACTGCCGGGCGGAAAGCGGCAAAAGCCGCTTTAGTCGAAGCCGGTGTTGCGCCTTCCGCTGTTGAGGAAGGCTTTAACCTTCTGCAATCCCTCCTTGACAGCATGCGGGGCGCCATGCTGCTTTGCGCCGAAACCGGCAAACGACTGGATGATACCGGCATGCGGGGTATCCGGGTATCCCGTATGGATATTGAAAATGAACCTTTGTTTTCCGTCTGGCTGGAAAAGCAAGGATTCCACAATGTTCATGTCCGGGAGGCATTAGTACTGGCTGCCAAAGTGGCTGCCGCTCCGGGAATGATCGCCGAACTATGCTGGTCCGACGACCCGGAATATACAACCGGCTATGTGGCCTCTCCCCAGAAGGGCTACTTCCGGTTTTCTCATTTAAAACCCCTTGGCAGTCCCCTTGGCGGACGAATCTTCTTTCTTCGTCCGGAAACAGTTCCGACCATTGCGGCAGACTATCTGCAAAATCAGCCGGTACTAATCACTCTGCCTGAAGAAGCAAGAATCCAGTGAAATTTTTAACCGAATATCTGGAAAAAGCTAAAAGCCGGAATTTATACCGGCAAACGACAGTTTATGAATCCCTTGACCCCGTCCATGTCCGTCAGAATGGCCGCACTTATCTGATCCTGGCAGCCAACAATTACCTGGGACTCACTCACTGCCCGGCGGTACGGCAGGCAGCCTCAGCCGCTGCTATGGCCTATGGCACCGGCTCCGGCGGCGCCCGTCTGATTACCGGAACTTATCCGCTTTATGAACAATTGGAACAAAGAATCGCCGCTTTTAAAGGAACAGAAGCAGCCCTGGTCTTCAATACCGGCTACATGGCCAATGTAGGCACCATGAGCGCCCTGGCCGGTCCGGAAGACGTTATTTTCAGTGATGAATTGAATCACGCCAGCATTATTGACGGCTGCCGCCTGTCCCGGGCCCGCATTGTTGTCTACCGTCATGCCGATCCCGATCATTTGGCAGACTGCTTGAAAAGCACCGCTTGTCATGGCAAGCGGCTGATTGTTACTGACGGCGTATTCAGCATGGACGGCGATATCGCTCCTTTGCCGGATATTGTCCAGCTGGCCCGGCACTATGAAGCCATCGTCGCCGTTGACGACGCTCATGCCACCGGCGTCATCGGTCCCGGCGGCCGGGGAACAGCCGCCTACTACCATTTGGCGGACCAAGTCCCAATACAAATAGGGACTTTAAGCAAAGCCCTGGGAGCAGAAGGCGGCTTTGTTGCCGGCAGTCAGGAACTGATTGATTACCTGATCAACCGGGCCCGCAGTTTCATTTTTTCCACTGCTTTGGCCCCGGCCACGGTTGCGGCAGCAGCAGAAGCACTGAATCAGCTGGTCAAGCGGCCGGATTTAGTTGTTAAACTTCGGGATAACGCCGAGTTTGTCCGGAGCGCCCTTACGGCTGCCGGACTCAAAATTGGTGCCGGACAAACACCGATCATCCCGGTAACGGTTGGTGCTGCGGAAGCTGCGCTGCAATTATCCGAAGATCTGAAAAGCGAAGGCCTGATCCTGTCCGCTATTCGTCCACCTACCGTACCGGCCGGATCCAGCCGGCTGCGGCTCGCCCTGTCGGCGGCCCACAATCAAACAGAATTAGGACAAGCAAGTAAAAAAATTGCCGCAGCCGTCAAACGGCTGGCAAAAAAAAGAGGGTAAAAATATGAATCATCCAGGTTTATTTATTACCGCCACCGATACGGAAATCGGCAAAACCATCATCACCGGCGCCCTGGCTGCCGCTCTAAAGCAGCGGCGCTATGACGTCGGTGTAATCAAACCGGTAGCGTCAGGCGGCGTTACGGATCACAACGGCCAATTGCTATCGGAAGATGCTACTTTTTTACTGAAAGCTGCCGGAATGGATGAAAACAAACGGCCTGAAGTCAGTCCCCTGTGCCTGGCTCCATCTCTCGCCCCGGCAGTAGCCGCCGCGGAAACCGGCGTCACCATTGATGTGCCTAAACTGGCAGCAGCCTGTAAAACCATGCTCTCCCGGCATCAGGTCGGTTTGGTAGAAGGCGCCGGCGGCATTACCACCCCCATTTGGCAGGACTACCTGATGGTCCATCTGATGGCCGAGCTGAGCCTTCCGGCAATCATTGTGGCCTGCCCCCGTCTGGGTGCCATCAACCACACGGTATTAACCGCAGAATACGCCCGTCAGCACGGTATTGCCCTGGCCGGCATCATCATCAACCAATGGGATGAAGCGCAGGCCGGTATTCTCGAACACAGCAATCTTGACTATACAAAGCGCCTTACCGGGCTGCCGATACTGGGAAAATTTCCCTTTGTTCCCGATATTAGCGTTCCTGATGTAAAGATAGACGGACTGGCGGATTTGGCAAAGCAGTACCTGGATATCGACAAAATCCTTAGTATATTGAAAGGCGGTAAATAACGATGAATGAAATTGAAAGGAAAGATAAGCAGTATATCTGGCATCCCTTTACCGCAATGCGATCTTGGGTGGAAGAACCCCAAAAAATCATTGCTGAAGCCCGCGGCATCAAGCTCGTCGATACGGAAGGCCGGGAATACTATGACGGCGTTTCTTCCCTCTGGGTCAACATCCATGGCCATCGCAAAGCTGAGATTGACCAAGCCATTATTGACCAACTGGGAAAAGCAGCCCATACCACCATGCTGGGCCTGATCAGTATCCCGGCGGCGGAGCTGGCGGAACAATTAGTCGCTATCACTCCCCCCGGCCTGAATAAAGTATTTTACTCGGACGACGGCTCCACCGCCGTGGAAGTAGCGCTCAAAATGTCCTTTCAATACTGGCAGCTGAAAGGCAAGAAGCAAAAGCAAAAATTCATTGCCCTGGAACAGGCCTACCACGGAGATACCGTAGGTACCGTAAGCGTAGGCGGTATTGACCTTTTCCACCGCATTTTTAAACCTCTGCTGTTCCAGCCTCTTCATACTCCCTGCCCTTCCTGCTATCACTGCCGCCTGGCCGCCGACAGCACAACCTGCGGCATGGCCTGTGCCGATGCTTTGGAACAGCTGCTGGCCGAGCATCATGAAAAAATTGCCGCACTGGTTCTGGAGCCTTTAGTGCAGGCTGCTGCCGGCATGCTGACGTCGCCTCACGGCTATCTGAAAAAAGTGCGGGAACTGACCGAAAAATATAATGTGCTGCTGATCGCCGACGAAGTAGCCACCGGCTTTGGCCGAACCGGCAAAATGTTCGCCTGCGAACACGAAAACGTCAGCCCTGATCTCATGACCATCTCCAAGGGCATTACCGCCGGTTACCTGCCCCTGGCAGCCACTCTGACTACCGATGAAATCTACAACGCTTTTCTGGGAGACTGCGGTGAAAAGCGAACCTTCTATCACGGTCATTCCTATACCGGCAACCCCTTGGCCTGCGCCGCCGCTTTGGCCAATCTAAAAGTTTTTCGGGAAGAAAAAGTTATCGACGGCCTGCCGGCTAAAATTGCTGCTGCCGCCGCCAAGCTGACGGAGTTTCAAACTTTAGCCCATGTCGGAGACATTCGCCAGCGCGGCCTGATTGTCGGTATTGAATTAATGCAGAACAAGGAAGCAAAAAAACCTTATCCCTGGAAAGATTCTATGGGAATCCAGGTCTGTAACAAAGCCAGGGACTACGGCCTGTTAATTCGTCCGGTAGGAGACGTGGTTGTCTTCATGCCGCCCCTGGCCAGTACGGTAGAGGAAATAGAAATCATGCTGTCCATTATCGGTCGCTGTATCCGAGAAGTAACCGATTAACCATAAAATCCACCTTTAATTGCAGCATATTTCTCCATTTTCATCATAGCGATAAGGGCCCCTTCATATAAGTTATTGATTGCGAATCTTTAACAAAAGAAGGGGTTTTTCGTGTCCCTGTATCGCTTGGCTGTGCTTGTTTTCTTATTGCTTTGCTTTGCCGTATCACCCCATCAAATCTGGGCTGCCCCGGCATCTCCCGCCATTGTGATCAATCTTCCCAGCCGGACACTTGCATACTATGATAACGATGAACTCATAAAAGAATATCCGGTGGCCATTGGCTCCGTCTCCACCCCTACCCCACTGGGAACTTTTCGCATCCTGGAAAAAGAAACAAACCCTGTCTGGTACCCTCCCGGCAAAGACTGTTTCGTTCCCTCCGGCCCGGCCAATCCATTGGGCTATCGCTGGCTGGGATTTCTGCCGACCTACGGCATCCACGGCACCAATATGCCATGGTCCATCGGCTCCGTCAGTTCCAACGGCTGTATCCGCATGCTGGAAGCGGATGTGGAAGAGTTGTTCACAATGGCAGACTGTCAAACACCGGTGCAGATTACCTACGACCGGATAAAAATCCGAATAGACAAAAGCGGTAACGCCTCCCTCGGCATCTATCCTGACGTATACGGCTATCAGCCTATTTCCTTAACGGATATCCATAATCGCTTAACCGCCTGCGGTCTGGACGGTTTGGCGGAAGAAAGTCTTGTTGCAAAGCTGCTCCGCGAGCAACCGGATGAGCAGTTTTTTTTCGCTCAGGTTTACCGCCTGAAAGTAAACGGAAAACTGCTGACTGAGCATGTCGCGGCCATCAATGACACATTGTACGCACCGGTTATGGCGATAGCTGCCCGATTAAATTCCCCTCTAAGCTGGGATGAATCAAACCGCCTGATTATCGGTAACCGAACCACTGTTCCCGGACTGCTGAAAGGCCGCACAGTATATGTAAGAACCGATGATTTATCGCTGCTGTTCGGCGGCAGACAATTGTGGGACCCTGATGGCAGCTGCTTACTCTTCCAGGTTCCCACCCTGTTTTTTGCCGGTCAGCCAATAAGCAGTTCTGTACAGCTGAGAGCCGACGGCAATCTGATACCCGCGCTGGCAGTAGCAAAAGCATTGCAGCAAAAAGTAACCTGGGATGAAAAACGGCAAACGTTATCCAACGCCATTCGACGGATACCTGTTACTGTCATCGACGGTGAACCTTATCTGGCTGACTCCCGGCTGGGTGAATATTTTAACGCCAGTGTCCAGCGGGATGAAACAATGCAAATATTAGAACTGAATTACCCCCGCTATGATCTGGACCTTTCCATGTATCTTGATTGGTGGGGGGAATGTTTCGATTAGCGGAATAGCCTTTGCTATAATCCGGCAATTTATGATATACTGATAATTACGAATATAGGAGTATAAAGAAATGAGGGAATAAGTTGAAAAAGGCAATCATCGAAATGGCTCAGGGAAAAATTGAAATCGAGTTATTTGCAAAGGATGCCCCAAATACAGTTGCTAATTTTGAAAAATTAATTACAGAAGGATTCTATGACGGCTTAACCTTCCATCGCGTCATAAAGGGCTTCGTTGCCCAAGGCGGCTGTCCTAACGGCAATGGAACCGGCGGCCCCGGTTATACGATTCCCTGCGAAACAAAAGGCAACCCCAATAAACACGAGCGGGGTTCTCTGTCCATGGCTCATCGCGGCCCTAACACCGGCGGCAGCCAGTTTTTCATCGTTTACGAGCCACAGCCCCATCTGGACGGCGTACATACCGTATTTGGCAAAGTCATCCAGGGCATGGATGTGGTCGAGCAGATTCAGCCCGGCGACGTTATGAACCGGGTAAGCGTGGTAGAGGAATAACGAGCCGTGGAACATGTCAGTATCGAAATGTTGGCCTTTTTGATAACCGCCGGTTTTATCGCCGCGTTTATTGATTCGGTGGTGGGCGGCGGCGGCCTGATCTCCCTGCCGGCTTTACTCCTGACCGGAATGCCTCCCCAAATGGCCTTAGGCAGCAATAAAATGGCCAGTGTGATGGGCAGCCTTACCAGCACACTGTCGTTTATGAAATCAGGGAAAATCGATTACACTCTGATTAAGTATCTGTTCCCGTTATCGTTAATCGGATCGGCCTTGGGCGTATATGTCGTGCAGCAAATTCCTTCTTCCTTCTTAAAGCCCCTGGTTGTTGTGCTGCTGATTGCGGTTACGATTTACAGCCTGATAAAAAAGGACTGGGGCAGCACGTCTACCTATGACGGCATCATCACTCCCCGGGTTGCCTGGATCGGCGGCCTTGCCGCCTTCTCCCTGGGTTTTTATGACGGCTTTTTTGGTCCCGGCGCCGGTTCTTTTATGCTTTTTTCCTTTCTCTTTATCGGCTTTGATTTCGTCGTTGCCGCCGGCAATGCCAGAGCCATCAATTTTGCCAGCAATATCGCCGCCGTCATCTCCTTCGGTCTAATCGGTTCAATTAATTTCTACTACAGTATCCCCATGGGTCTGGCTATGATTGCCGGGGCTTTCACCGGTTCCCGCCTGGCCATTTCCAAAGGCGCGTCCTATGTCCGCCCCCTGTTTATCAGCGTCTCCACCCTCTTAATCGGCAAGCAGTTATGGGACTTGCTGCATTGAGGAGAGGAGGGCTCATGGCTCATGGCTCATAGCACTTGGCACTTGGGGTATTGGGGTATGATCATTCCCCTCCACGTTTTTAGGGTTCGTCAGTCGAATTATGCAGAGCGGGGGTGGCGCGAAGCGACGGGGTGTGTACGGGTTGGCTCCTGGCACATGGCTAATTGTCGTTGCAGGAGCAGCGAGACGATCTCCGCGAGTTTTTGCCTCCATCCATCTTTTGAATCGCCACGGCAAGCGGCCTGCGATGACACCTGATTTGATTTTAGCCCTTAGCGGCCCGGCTTTTCTGCCGGGCCTTTTTTTGCCTGTTTACATAGGGACTGCCAGCGTTCCAAAAATTCCTGGCGGGGCATACAATAGGGTAGCTTCATGTTGCAAGAAGAAGCTGACCTATTTTTGCCTGACCGGTAATACATTATACTAAGTCAGCTACAAGAAGGGAGCGTAAATGCATGGCCGATTTTGATTTTACCGCCTTTATAAAAAAGGACCGGGAAGAGCGGCAGCAACGGCCTTTCTCCGGTACTCTGCTGGATTACCTGACGCTAGTGAAAAATGACCCCCGCCGCGAATCAATGCTGGCCCACCAGCGCTTGTACGAACTGCTGACAGCGCCCGGGGTGGAAGTGATCCAAACGGAAGAACAGCCCCGCTTAAAGAAGCTTTACGGCAGCGATACCCTGAAACGCTATGCTTTTTTTAAAAATGATTTCTTTGGCATTGATAACAGCATCATGAAAATTATGCGTTACTTTCACTCCGCCGCCATGCAAGGCGAAGAATCCCGCCAGGTACTGTACCTGGTAGGGCCGGTAGGTGCCGGTAAATCCTCGCTGATGGAAGCCTTTAAACGTGCTTTGGAAACCAGCCCGCCTATTTTTGTAATACAAGGCTGCCCAATGCGGGAAACGCCGCTCCACCTGATCCCCAAACACCTGCGGCCGGAATTTGAAAACAGGCTGGGCCTAAAAATAGAAGGCGACCTTTGCCCCCTCTGCCGTTATCGCCTTAAAACCGACTACAACGGTGAATTTGAACGTTTCCCGGTTGCAGCCGCCGGATTTTCCATCCGCTCGCGCAAAGGCATCGGCGTTGTTCCGCCGGTGGATCCCAATAATCAGGATACTTCGGTTCTTATCGGCTCGGTAGATATCTCCAAGCTGGATTTGTACGCCGAAGACGACCCCCGGGTTCTGTCCTTAAACGGCGCTTTTAATGTTGGCAACCGGGGCATTGTTGAATTTATTGAGGTGTTCAAAAATGAAGTGGAATATCTCCATGCCATGATTACCGCCACCCAGGAAAAATCCATTCCCTCTCCCGGCAAAGGGCCGATGATCTATTTTGACGGCATTATCCTGGCCCACTCCAATGAAGCCGAATGGAACAAATTCAAATCCGATCATACCAACGAAGCCATTCTGGACCGAATTGTAAAGGTGGAAGTTCCTTACTGCCTGGAACTGGCTGAAGAAGTCAAAATTTATCGCAAAATTCTCCGCAACAGCAGTTTTGACGCTCATATCGCCCCTCATACCATTGAAATGGCCTCTATGTTTGCCATTCTCACCCGCCTCACTCCCTCCAACAAGGTAGACACCTTAACCAAGTTAAAAATCTACAACGGAGAAGAAATTGTCGAACAGGGTTCCACCAAGAAGGTCGATATCTTAGAACTGCGGGAAGAAGCCCAGCGGGAAGGTATGACCGGTATTTCCACCCGGTTTATTATGAAAGCCATTGACACGGCTTTGTCCGAATCGGAAAACAATTGCATCAATCCCCTGGCAGTTCTTGACACCCTGATCAAAGCCACCAAAGAATTGTCGGTGGCCGACGATGAAAAAAAACGTTACTTGGGCTTCCTGCAGGATACGGTCAAAAAAGAATATCATAAAATTTTAGAAAAAGAAGTGACCCGGGCTTTTATTCACGGCTACCGGGAGCAGGCTGAAATCCTATTTAACAACTATCTGGACCATGCCGAAGCCTTTGTCAATTCCACCAAGCTGAAAGATAAAAATACCGGAGAAGACCTGCCACCCGACAATAAATTCCTCCAATCCATCGAAGAGCAAATCGGCATTACCGGAACCGCCGCTTTAGGCTTTCGCCAGGATGTTGCCGCTTATATGTTCTCCCTCCTCCGTAACCACGGTAAAATCGACTATCGCAGCTACGAGCCTTTGAAAGAGGCCATCGAAAAAAAGCTCACCGCTTCGGTAAAAGAACTGTCCCGCATCATTACCAAGGCACGGGTTCGCGACCGGGATCAGGACAGCAAATATAACGCCATGGTGGAGGAAATGAAACAGAGCGGCTACTGCGATCACTGCTGCAATGTCATTTTAAAATACGCGGCTAATAACCTCTGGAAGGATTGAATCATATGGCTGTTTTAAAAGACAACGGAGCGAGCCGCTCCGACCGATCCCAATGGGATCGCAAGCGGCACCGCCGGTTACTACAGGACGCCATTAAGGACAATATCGGCGATCTCATCTCCCAGGAAGATATCATCGGCCAAAGTAAGGATAAAACATTCAAAATTCCAATCCGGGGTATCAAAGAGTACCAGTTTATTTACGGTCAAAACAGCGATGGCGCCACTGCCGGCACCGGCAAAGAAAAAAAAGGCCAAATTGTCGGCAGAGTAAGCGGCCAGCCCCAGGATGGCCAAGGCCAGGCCGGCAGCCAGCCCGGGGAGGACATGTATGAAACGGAAATCACCATGGATGAAATCGTTTCTTACTTATTTGAAGAACTGAACTTACCGGATATGGATCAGAAAAAATACGGCCTGATTGAAACCATACACCGGTTTAAGCATTTAGGCTACCAGCGAAAAAGCATTCCGCCCCGTCTGGCAAAAAAACGTACCGTAGTGGAAAAGCTAAAGCGGGAACAAAGCCTGAAACGAAATCAGCCGGAAGAATGCGGCACCGATCTGCCGGATCGCATTCCTTTTCGGGAAGAGGATCTCCGCTACCACCGGGTCAAAGATGTGACTCATCGCCACGCCAATGCCGTCGTTATCTGCATTATGGATACCTCCGGCTCAATGGATGAAACCAAAAAATATCTGGCTCGCAGCTTTTACTTTCTCTTGTACCAATTTGTCCGCTGGCGGTATGAACACGTTGATGTGGTGTTCATCGCCCATACCACCGAAGCCAAAGAAGTCCCCCAATGGGAATTTTTTCATCACAGTGAAGTTGGCGGTACCGCCATCAGCAGCGGTTACGCTAAAGCTCTCGAGATCATCGACCGGCGCTACAATCCGAATATTTGGAATATCTACGCCTTTCATTGCTCTGACGGCGACAATTGGAGCGAAGACAACGCCAAAGCGATTGAACTGGCACAGAAGCTATGTGATGTATCCAACCTGTTCGGCTACGGTGAAATTGCCTGCAATCAACAATGGAACACCACTATCCGGCGGGATTTTGAACACTCTGTCACATCTCCCCACTTTGCCATTGCCGTAATCAGCAAAAAAGAAGATATCTGGCCATCATTTAAAACCATCCTGGATAAACAAATCATAACCGGAGGTGACAGTTCATGAACGGTTATGACCTCAAAGACCTGGAACTCTGGAACAGCCGGATAGAAGAATTGGTCGGGCAAGCCGGACTGAACTGTTATGAACAGCATTTTGAAATCTGCAGCTATGAAGATATGCTGTGCTATGAAGCCTATGCCGGCATGCCTTCCCATTACCCCCATTGGAGCTTCGGCAAAACTTATGAGCGGCAAAAAACTTTCTATCAATACAACCTGGTAGGTCTGCCCTATGAAATGGTCATCAATTCCGATCCCTGCCTCGCTTATCTCATGCAGGACAACACCCTGGCCCTGCAAATCTTAACGATGGCCCATGTGTATGGCCACAATGATTTTTTTAAAAATAACCGGCTGTTTCAAACCGCCACCCGCGCGGAATTAACGGTAGAACTGTTTAAAGTCCACGCTAACCGGGTACGGGAATACCTGCATGATCCTTTTATCGGCCCGGAAAAAGTGGAACGAGTCCTGGACGCCGCCCATGCCCTGCGGTTTCAAACCGACCGGCAGCTCCGACAGCATCCCGCCGACCGCAAACAACTGGCGAAAGAAGCCGCCGATCCCATCCCGGAGCGACTGAAGACCGATTTGCTGGGTTTCTTGGCGGAACGCGGCACCCTCACCGGCTGGGAACAGGATCTGGTGAATATCGTCCGGGAAGAAACCAGCTATTTTATCCCCCAAATCGAAACCAAAATTATGAACGAAGGCTGGGCCAGCTACTGGCACTACCGGCTGCTCAATGAACTCAGCCTGCCCCCCTCCCTGCATTTGGAATTCCTCCAGCGGCACAACTTGGTTGTCAGACCACACGAAGGACGCATCAACCCTTACTTTATCGGCTTTAAGCTATTCGAATACCTAGCTCGCCAGCCGGACGGAGCAGCCAAGATCAGAGAAATCCGGGCCCAGGAACGAGACCAGTCTTTTCTGCGACGCTATTTCAATCAGGAACTGTGCGAAATATTGCATTTATTTTCATTTACCGTCCGGGGCGGCGATATCATTGTCACCGATATCGCCGATGAAGCCGGCTGGCAGCATATACGAAACGAACTCATTAACAGCACCGGACTGGCGGCCATTCCCCTGATTCATCCCATTGCCGTAGAAAAGGGCACGCTGATCCTGGAACATGTCTTTGACGGCCGGGAACTGGAATTAACCTACGCCAAAGAAACACTGAAATCCGTTGCGGAACTATGGGGAAACAAAGTCGAACTGAAAACCAAGCTGCATGAAAAAGATAAAGTAATCACCTGCAATGAAGACAAACTGGTGCTGGTGCTGGACGGGTAGGGGGAAGCAGCGCAGGGTGCAGGGGGCATAGCTCACGGCTCATGGCGCATAGCACTTGACACTTGGCGCTTGGCGCTTGGCACTGGTGCTGGCGCTGGCGCTCTCGGTCCTCAGCCTTACAAAAAAGTTCGCCTGTCTACGCAGGCGAGCTTTGCAATTTATAGACGGGAAACCGTATGTAAAAGGTAGTCCCTTCCGGCCCCGTATCCAATTCGATCGTGGCGCCATGCCGGTTGGCGATACTGTAGCAGACCGCCAGTCCCAAACCGGTTCCCTGCTCCTTCGTCGTAAAGAAAGGCGTCCCCAGTTTATCCACCACCTCGGCCGGTATTCCCGGCCCTTCATCCTGCACCGCCAACACCACATCGTTTTTTTCGGCAAAAGTTTTAATTGTCAGCGTACCATGTTCCATCATCGCTTCCAGCCCATTGCGGGCCAGATTAAGAATTAGCTGGCGGATTTCCTTCTCATCCGCTAAAATAGCCGGCAATGACGCCAAATCAACCGCTACATTCTTATCCTTAAGCATGGCGTCGGCTTTAATGAGGGGATGAAGCGCTCTCACCACCTTATCCAAGTTCATTTCCTGCAAATTGACCGCCTTATTTTTTGCCAGGGACAAAAACTCGCTAATGATGGAGTTAGCCCGATCCAACTCACTAATCATCAGATTAAAATACTCGGCTTGCCGGGAATCTTTATTTTTGCGTCCCAGCATTTGTAAAAATCCCCGTACAGTGGTCATGGGATTACGAACTTCATGCCCGATACTAGCAGCCATCTCTCCGACCAAATCCAGCCGGTCAAACCGAGCCATTTCCTTTTCCATTTGCCGGCGCTCGGTAATGTCCCGGGTAATCCGCAGCAATGTCTGAATCGAACCATCCCCTGCAAACTCAGGCACCACCCGTGAATTATACGTTCGCTGGCCCCGGGGCGTATTATATTCAAAAATCAGTTCCTTGGGCTCTCCCGTTTCGAATATTGCCTGCAAATTTTTTTCCCAATACGCACAATAACTTTCCGTCAGTCCAATCTCACGGCTGGTTTTACCGATAAAACGGGTATGAGAAATGCCGGTTTGAACATAAATCGCCGGATTGACATAGACAAAGCGCAGGCTGCGATCAAACCGGGAAATAATATCCGGCGTGTTTTCCAGCAGGGTAGTCAGTTCCTGCTCATGCTGACGCAGAGCCGCTTCCGCTTTTTTCCGAACGTTAATCTCTTGCTGCAATTCGCTGGTCCGCGCTTTAATTATCGTTTTTAGCCTTTCTTGATTATTCTGCAGGGCTGATGCCGCTTGGTTTAAGGTCCGGAATAGCTGTTCGAACTCCAATGAAGCAGCCGAAATTTCTCTTTCAGAAATACGGTAGTTATACTTCCTGGTCTTTAGCTGCTCCGAAGCATACAGCAGAGAAGCGATTGGCTGGTTGATACTCTTTACCATCATTAAAGACAACGGCAGCGCTAAAAGGAATACCGCCGATAAGCATAGCGCCATCTTCAGCAGACCGACTATGCCCGGAAGCAAGGCTTGCTGTTCCTCAATCTCGCAAACCAGCCCCCAATTTAGATCCTCCAGCCAACGGTACGCACCGATTACCTTCAGCCCCCGGTCATTGATATAGGTCGCCACCCCGCTTTTCCCTTCCAAAACGTTGTCAATCCCTACGCTGTGAACTGTTTCGCTGATTTTAAAATATTCCGGCTGACCGGATTCACCGATTTTTCCGCTGGGTTCCGTTTTAATCAACCGGGATCCCAGCCGATGTACCAGATAGCTCTTGCAGGTTTCGTGCAAGGGAAATTGATTGACAATGCTGCTGAGCATTCCCATATCCACAGTACCTACTATTACTCCGTTAAACTCACCGGCTGAATTATAGACCGGAGATGAAAAAACCATCCGCGGCATGTCGCTGGCCCGGGAAATGGTCAAGTCAGTGATGTGATCCGATCCCATTTGCGCCGTCTTGACAAATTCCCGATCATGAATATCCAGCCCCGATGGATATCTTGTATCCACTGTCACAATACCGTTGCGATTGACATAACAAATATTATGAAACTGCTGCTCGTTTTCCAACGCGGCCCGGAAATTCTGCTTCATTGCCGCCGCATCATAAGTTCTGGTGTCATAAGATTGAGCTATACTGCGGATCTGAGCCGAATGCCGGTTGACCAAGGCCTGCAGAATTTGCTGCTGCATTGCCAATTGCTGTTCCATCTGAACCATGATCCGACTGCGTTCGGCTTTGACTTGTCCCAGGGAAAATGCAGTCAGAATCAACAGACTGGGAACCACCATCAATAAAATTCCCCAGACCCAAAGCCGCCGGCTTAACGTCCGGGGAAGCAGCAGCCGAACAGCCCTGGTCACCCCCTCCCTTGTCACCATTTTTACCCCCTTCACTGCCATTTTGTCGCTAACGCGGACGACAAAACGTTGTCCCTTCCGCCTGATAACAATTATAACTGTTGCCTGATGCCGGTTGACAATCCAATAACATACCGCCAGTCCCAGTCCGGTCCCCTTTTCTTTGTTTGTAGTATTGTTTCACAATTCGCCGCCATTTCCCTGCCGATATATTGTCGAATCCTGCCGTCATGGTTTTTTTTGTAAAAAAAAGCGTCCCTCGTGGGATCGCTTTTCTGATTTCACTGCTTTTTAATATTCTTTTGCCGTTTCTTCGCCGTTCAGCACCCGGCAGGCGCCTTCGGCCAAGGCTCGCAATTCATCCTCACCGGGAATAACTTCCACCGGAGCAATAAAGGAAACATATTCTTTCACTCTTGACGTCAGGTACTGGGAGTAGGCAATCCCGCCGGTAAGAATGATCGCATCCACTTTGCCATAAACCGGCACAGCGGCTGCGGCAATACTTTTAGCGATTTGATAAATCATCGCCTGATAAATAAGTTCGGCCTTACGATCGCCTGTCTGAATCCGCCTTTCCACTTCCCGGGCATCATTTGTACCCAGATGAGCCACTAGTCCGCCCTTGCCGGCCAGCATTTTCTCCACTTCCGCCAGCGTTAAGCCCTGGATAGCCGCCGCAAACTTGCCGGACTGTACCGTACCGACCCGTTCCGGCGAAAAAGGGCCTTCCCCGTTTAAAGCATTATTGACTTCCACCGCCCGTCCTTTTTTATGACAGCCGACGGAGATACCGCCGCCTAAATGGACAACAATTAAATTCATATCTTCGTAGGTCCGACCTACTTTTTTAGCGAACCTTCTGGCAACTGCTTTCTGGTTTAAAGCGTGCCAAATCACGATCCGTTCCCATTTCGGACTGCCGCTGATCCGCGCCACCGGTTCCAATTCGTCCACAACTCCCGGATCCACGATAAAACTGGGACAGCCTGCCTCCCGGGCGATCTTTTCCGCCAAAATCGCCCCCAAATTACAGGCATGGGCACTGTAACGGGCGCTTTTCAAATCAGCCAGCATTGCCTCATTTACCCGGTATGTACCGCTGGTTACCGGCCGCGTTAAGCCGCCTCTGCCGACAACGGCGGCAAGCTCCTGAAGATTTACTGCATGAGCCACCAAAAATTCATTGATTTTTCCCAAACGATACTCCAATTGATCCATTATGCAGGCAAAGCCGGCGACTTCCGCTGCACTATGACTCAAATGCTGGCTCAGCCTTTCGGTCGTATCCTCATAAATACCGATTTTGGTCGACGTTGACCCCGGATTAATCACAAGAATTTTATGTCCCATGACTGTATAACCTCCGTCGAATATTTTCTTACGCCAACTGCCGTCAGCAAACCATTACCAGTATAGCGTATATTCTCCCGGGATTAAAGTCCAAATATCCCCTGGGAACAATTATACTAACCGGATAAATCCCAGCAAAATAAGAAGAATGCCGGGCAAATAAGGGACCCGCCGCTTGACCGCTGCCGGGAAAAAATGGCTGGAGGCGTAAAAGCCGCCGGCAATAAAAATAATTTGCACAAGTCCCATCAATAGCGGCGTATAAACAGGCAGTTGTTCCATTAATGCGGCCGCAAAAACAGCCACCATATTGTCTATGCCCAGCGCCAGTCCCAGAAAAACAGCTTCCAGGGGACTAATTCTTTGGGATTGATCCACATCCGCCGATTCCGGCCGGGACATAATGTTGATCACAATGCGGCCAACATGAAACGTCAGCTTCCGGGCCGTAACTTCGCCTTCCGCCTTGTAACAGCCAACCCCTTTTGTCACATATTCCTGAAATAAGCTGAACAAACCAATGGCCATTAATAGAAGCGCCCCGGCGTCAATCGCCAGCCTGGAGTCGACAAACTGTCCCAAAACATAAGCAGCCGTCATGGCGGTCCCCGTACAAATAACGGTGACCATCCCTACTGTGCTTAAGGAACAAAGCGGCATACGGATATTCCGCAGCCCATATGCCGCACCGGCAACGAAGCCGTCAATACTGACTGCGAACCCCAGCAGCAGTACATAAAACAAATTCATTTCCTGTCAGCCCCCTGCACACAACCTTTCTTCGCTTTCACGTTACTATATGGCACTGAACACGAATTGGTTACCCTGAACCGGCGTCCCCGGCAGTGACTGGCAAAATGTTTCTTCTAAAGAAACTCAAGGAAAAATGCAGGATTTTTTTGTACCAACAGGGAAATTATATGATATAATTGGAAGTTAGCAATTTGATTTCCACTAAACAACAAACTTAGCTATAAGTCAGCTTTTGAGGTGAGAATGTGGATTTTGGTTTAGGCAAGGTAGTACCGGTAAAAATTGAAGAAGAAATGAAGAACTCCTATATCGATTATGCCATGAGCGTTATCGTCATGCGAGCCCTGCCGGATGTGCGGGACGGTTTGAAACCGGTTCACCGGCGCATCCTGTATGCAATGCATGAAGCAGGCATGACCCCGACGAAGCCGTATAAAAAATCGGCCCGTATCGTCGGTGAAGTTTTAGGTAAATACCACCCCCACGGCGACAGTTCGGTTTATGACGCCACTGTCCGAATGGCTCAGGATTTTTCCACCCGCTATCTGCTGGTAGACGGTCACGGCAACTTCGGTTCGGTTGATGGCGATTCCGCGGCAGCCATGCGATATACAGAAGTCCGTATGTCCCGAATTGCGGAAACCATGCTGTCCGATATTGAAAAAGACACAGTGGATTTCGCTCCCAACTATGATGAATCCCTAAAAGAACCGACCGTACTGCCGGCTAAGATTCCCAATCTGCTGGTTAACGGTTCCGCCGGTATCGCTGTGGGTATGGCCACTAATATTCCGCCCCACAACTTATGCGAAGTCGTGGACGGACTAATTCTCATGATTGATAATCCGGAAGTAACGATCAAAGAACTGATGATGGCCATCAAGGGGCCTGATTTCCCCACCGGCGGTCTGATTTTAGGCCGTGAAGGCATCCACCAGGCTTATACCACCGGACGGGGCGTTGTCAAAATGCGCGCCCAGGCCCGAATTGAAAAAATGGCCAACGGCAAGCACCGCATTTTAGTCACGGAAATCCCTTATCAGGTCAATAAAGCCCGGCTGATTGAAAAAACTGCCGAACTGGTTCGGGAAAAAGCCATCGACGGCATTACCGACTTGCGGGATGAAAGCGACCGCAATGGCATGCGCATTGTCATCGAACTGCGGCGGGATGTGAATCCTGACGTAGTCCTCAATCAGTTGTACAAGCATACCCAGCTCCAGGAGACCTTCGGCATTATCATGCTGGCCCTGGTGAACGGCCGTCCCCGGGTGCTGAACCTGCATGAAGTGCTCTATTATTACCTGGAACATCAAAAAGATGTGATTATCCGCCGGACTCAGTTTGAACTGGCCAAAGCCAAAGCCAGAGCCCATATCTTAGAGGGCTTGAAAATTGCTTTGGATCATCTGGACGCTGTCATTACGACGATTCGCCAATCTAAAACCGTGGATATCGCCCGCACCGCTTTAATGGACGGATTCAACCTCAGTGAAAAACAAGCCCAGGCCATCCTGGACCTGCGTCTGCAGCGTTTAACCGGCCTGGAGCGGGAAAAAATCGAGAATGAATACAAGGACGTACTGGAAACCATTGAATGGCTGGAATCCGTACTGGCAGATGAACATAAAGTACTGAACCTGATTAAAGAAGAACTGCTGGAAGTAAAAAAACGCTTTGGCGACCCACGCCGCACCGTTATTACCAGTGACGTGTCCAAACTGGAAATCGAAGATTTGATTGCCGAAGAAGATATTGCCATTACCCTGACCCATGGCGGCTATATCAAACGCTTGCCGGTAGACACCTACCGTAACCAGCGCCGGGGCGGCCGGGGCGTCTCCGGGATGGGCACTAAAGAAGAAGACTTTGTCGAACACCTTTTTATAACCACTACCCATCATAACATTCTGTTCTTTACCAGCCGGGGCCGGGTATTCCGCCTGAAAGGCTACGAAATTCCCGAAGCCAGCCGCACTTCCAAAGGTACTTCCATCGTCAATATTCTGGCCCTGGAGAACAAAGAAAAAGTAACGGCCGTCATTCCGGTAAAAGAATTCTCCGGCAGCCGCTATTTATTTATGGCAACTCAAAAAGGTATTGTCAAGAAAAGCGACCTGCTTGATTTTGACACTGTCCGTAAAGGCGGCCTAATCGCCATTAATCTGGATGACGATGATGAGCTCATCGACGTAAAGTTAACCAACGGCGAACAGCATATTATCATCGGCACTAAGGACGGGCTGGCCATTTCCTTCCCGGAAACCGATGTCCGGAATATGGGCCGGACGGCTCATGGCGTTCGCGGCATCCGGCTGCATAAAGACGACCGGGTCGTCGGTATGGATACGATCAAGAAAGACGGCGAAGTACTGACCGTTACCGCCGAAGGATACGGCAAACGCACTCCGGTAGTAGAATACCGGAATCAGGCCCGAGGCGGCAAGGGCATTATCAATACGAAAGTAACTGAAAAAACCGGTGAAGTCGTTGGCATCAAAGTGGTGCGAACCGGTCAGGAACTGATGCTGATTACCATTGACGGCATCGTGATCCGGATTGATATCAATGAAATCTCAGTAATCAGCCGCAATACTCAGGGAGTCAAGCTGATGAAAACCGGCGAAAATGATAAAGTCGTTGCCCTGGCCTCAGTAGAAAAGAAATCCGACACGGATTGACGGAGAAGCGGATGCGCCTGGCACGAGAACTGTCGATCACGCAGAAAAGCTGTAAATGAAGTCATTCATTTACAGCTTTTTACTCAAAAAATCATTTAGCAAGGAGATTCTTATGGAAACATACCAGCAGCTCATTCAGTCTTTTCACGACTATTTTACCCAGGACGCCAACGATTGCATCCGTCTGGGCGTAACCAGGCATCTGGATGACTTACCCGACCCGTCCTTGGCGGCTATCAGCCGCCGGGTTACCAACGGCGGCCGGCTCCTGTCCGGCTTTCAGAACTTCTCCCGGGATCATTTATCCTTTGACCGGCAATTGGATTTGGATCTGGGAATTTTGGCTTTGAAATCTGAACTTTTCCGCCTTACTTATCGCTTTAACGGCAAAACCCAGTTGGAACAAATGCCCACCGCCGGCGACGATATCAGCAATGGCTTGTTCTACCTGTTTATTAACGATCCCCGGCCGGCACAAAGTCGCTTAGATAACATTACCGCCCGGCTGGAAAAAGTTCCTGCTTTTTTGGCTGCCTTGCTGGGCCGTCTGGATACGCCGGTACAGCGCTGGGTGGATATGGACGTGGCAAAGACAGCCGAACTGCCGGCTTTTTTTGCCAGCTTATGTACCTGGGCAAAGCGAGAACAGTACCCCGGGATAGTCCGGCTAAAAAGCGCCCGAAAAAAAGCCGAAACCGCCTTGGCTGATTATACCGCCAAACTGCAAACTATGACGACTACGGTTCAGTTCTCCATCGGGCCGGATCAGGCCGCCCGCCTCATCGCTCTAAAGGGCATCGATTTATCTCTGGACGAGCTGCACCGATTGGCAAAAAATTTTCTTGCTGCCACCACCCGGGAAATTGAAACTCTCCGCCGCAAACTGGCCGCTAAGTATAATCTGCCGGATACTATTACGGTGGAAGAACTCCAGGCTTTTTTAAATCACAAATACCGGTTTATCCTAAAAAACGGCTCCCTGGACAGCCTGCTGCCCCGCTACCAGCAGGAACGGAACAAAATACAATCCTTTATTGAAAAACAAAACCTATTTCCCCTTTTCTCCGAACAGGATATGCTCATTCTGCGAACACCGGCTTTCATGACACCATCCATTCCTTCCGGAGCCATGGTTTCGCCGCCCCCCTTTCGGCCAGGCGTCAAAACCAGCCTGATATATCTGACTCTCAGCGAAGAACTGCTGGATGATCATACAGAACTGGCCATCCCTTGTATGATGATCCATGAAGGCATTCCCGGCCACCACCTGCAGCTTGCCACTGCCTGCAGCCATCCTTCCGTCATCCGCCGGCACTTTGATGCCCAGGAGCATTCGGAAGGCTGGACAACCATGCTGGAAGATTATATGCTGGATAGGGGGTATATGGGCGATTTGACCGACGAAGCCCGTTTTACCGGCAAGCGGGATATCAGCCGTATTGGCGCCCGGACAGCAATCGACCTTTATTTTATGACCGGCGACAAACATTATTTGGATGTGGACATCCCCGTTGATTTTTCCTCCAACGACCCCTTCGTCAATGCCGGCCGGCTGTTGCAAGCAGTCACCGGCTTCACCCCCGGCCGCACCCAGGCCGAGCTGAACTGGTACTCCCAGGAACGAGGGTATCCCCTTTGTTACCTTGTCGGCAACCATCTGGTATGGCAATTAAAAAAAGAGCTGACAGCAGCCCAGGCCGGTAGACTGTCCTCGCTGGAAACAGACCGGCTGTTCCATAAAGTTTATCTGGAATCAGGCAATATGCCGCTTAGCTTCCTGCGCAAATTATTTCAAAACAAAAATCTGCTGTAATAACTCCGAGGTGACTCATGTTTTATACATTATTGGAAACAATTCTTGTCGCTGTTGCCGGCGGTTTTGCCTTTTGTCTGCTGAACACTCCGATTCCTTGGACACTGGGCCCTCTGGTTACAGTCGTCCTTTGGATGTCGTTGATGAAACGGCCGATCTATTGGCCGGTACTATACCGCAATACCGGTCTCATCGTTTTAGGCTGCATGATGGGTGCTTCCTTTACCATGGAAACCTGCCTGTCTATCGGTCGTCAATTGCCCTCCATGCTGTTTGCAACCATCGCCACCATTCTGTTCACCATGGTAACTGGCTACATCACTTACCGACGCACCGACATCAGCTTAGCCAGCAGTTTGCTGGGAAGTACCCCCGGCGGACTCATGCAGATGGTGCTTCTAAGTGAAGAAATTGCCGATACCGATGCAACCATTGTAACCTTCATGCAGACCATCCGTTTGTTGTCAGTCGTATTTATTGTTCCTTTTTTGGCCATTCACGGTCTGGCCGGCGGCAATAGCGCAGCAGCCCCGGCAGTTGGTACCGCCGCTGTCCACAGCTCCCTGTTATTTATTCCTGTTACCATTATCAGCGCCCTGGTCGCCGCCCGGATTCATTTTCCGACACCTTATCTGGTAGGGCCGGTACTGGGTACCGCTGCCCTGGTCTTGTCCGGCATGGAGCCGCCTGATATTCCCCCCCTATTGATCACGATCGCCCAAATTGCCGTCGGAACCTATATGGGCTCCACCATTCAGCCCACCAGCCTGGCGAATTGGAAACAGCTGCTGTTCTACGCTCTGGCCGGCGGCATCAGCGTAGTTTTCTTCTCCTTAGCCATCGGCTGGCTGCTGACTTCCTGGCACAACATTCCCCTGATTACTTCCTTTCTCAGCACCGCCCCGGGCGGTATGGCTGAAATGGGGATTACCGCAAACTTCGTCCATGCCGATATTTCCACAATTACCGCTTACCAACTGTTCCGGCTGTTGTTCATCCTTTTTCTCCTGCCCCCGTTTCTTAAATGGTATTTAGCACACCGCGAGAAAATAGCAGCTGCCCGCGAAAGGACGTATTGAAATTACTGCTATTTTAAAATACCAGCCTTTCGTTACTGTTAGATAATGGTTCTGCTGAGGGACAAGCACAAAGCCTACGATTCATAGATTACAGTCTCAGCTAAAATAAACACGCTCTGAGAGTTCCCGGCTAAAAAGAATGGGTGAAAGTTGCTTCAAACTTTGTGTTATCCTGTCCGCCGCTAATCGTCTTTTGCTGCTTATACGTCAGCTCGACTCCATCGGCATCACTGAATTGATGGGTCACCCCATAATAGACACCTCGGTTATCATTGTCAAAATCACTTTGCTGCCCCATATCCCCGTTGGTCTCTACCCGGAATCCGGTAATATACAAAGCCGTTTTCGCATCACAATTATAGTTCCAGGTGGCTGCATAGGCTTTATTTTCATTTGAACTGTTTGATTTTGCATATTCGGCCGTCAGACTATGCTTGCCGAAACTGCGGGTTCCATCGACCGCCCAGTGATTGGTATTTTCGCCGCCGTCATAATGATAACGGCCCAGGGTAAGGCCGAAATTGAAATCATCTCTGGGGCTGTAGCCGGTCCGAATGGCGTATATTCTATTGTTATCGGGACCCGCATTATCCTCCTGGGCAAGCAGCGCCGAAATATCCATCGCGCCAATCTTGCCGGAAGCGGAAATCCCATCCACAAAATAATGCTTGCCAACATTGGAGTCCGACCGGCTGTATAAAAGTGCGGTAGTCCCAACCGTCGCATCCTGACGGCCGATTTTATAAACCATATGGTCCCGCGTGTACGTCAGCCCGAATTGATCCAGGCCAATGACTGATTTTTTACCATCACGATAGGCAGCCGTGTTATAATCGGCCAGTT
>JBDKTO010000112.1 GCA_039680175.1 Veillonellales bacterium
TTATATTGTGGATAACTTCAAGTATGACGCAGCTAATGATTATTATATTTGCCCTCAAGGTGCAGTTCTTTGTAATGTAAGCAAAAATGATGCAAAAAGAAAACTCTATCGGAGTAAAACGTGCAAACAATTGATAGCGGCAATCAAGTAGGGTTAAGACTCACTTTTGATTATAGCCGCTATTTTTATGCAAAATCGCTATTTTGGGCAATATTAAGGCAGAGAAATTAAGCATTTTCGCACAGTCTGACGTCCCTGGTTGTCCAATAGCATCAAGCCAGGGTAGATATTCGATAGAGGCGAAGCCAATAATTCCGACGGTCACTACGCAGAGGATATACATTACAGCCATTTTTAGTTGCTTCATCGAAACATCACATCTTAGTATTTTTTTCGTTTACCGCTTTATTCTTCATCAGCCAGCTGTTTTGATGGGCACTCATATCTTTGAAAGCATGGATGAATGCTTCCAGAGGTGTTAAGTTGTAAGTCCCGGTAGAATATGTGGCTGTGTCAACGGCTGTACCTGTTGCCACATCATACACGGTTTGAGTTACTGTTATGTAATAGGTATTTTTTTCTTGTTTTATGCGCATGGCGCTTACTTCAGAGGTAAGCGCCATGCGGCAGCCGGAGGCAGTAGCCTCTTCCTGCCATGTGGCGGGAACCGCCTGCGAGTTGGCTGTAACATAGTCCGGCAATGTTTGCCGGTATTCATCTTGCAGTGCTTCCTGCATATACCAAAAATCTGTTGTTAAGTCGGACGGCAGATTATTTCGAAGTGGGACAATGTAGACGCGTCCGTTGGCTGTCTGTTTAGCGGCAGTCGGGGCGGGCAGTTCCATTCCGGCCTCAATCGCCTGGCGGCGTTTGTCATAATAGTTTTTGATTGCGGCGTCCATGTAGCTGGTCAATCGATGAGCATCATTGATTGTATCTGGCGGGTACCATTTAATTTCCCGGCCGAACTGCTGATAGCTGCCGACCATGGTTTGCAGAACGCCGGTTACCGGATCACCGGAATTCACCACTCGAGTTAAGGGGAGGTTTGGACCGAATTTGGCGGCGAAAGCGGCATTGCCTACAGCAGGGGCACCGAAGGTGATAATTTCCATCTGCTCCGGGCTGATGCCTATACTTAGCAGTCTTGCCCCGGCCAGAGTGGCGGCTGCGCCGCCGAGACTATGGCCGGTTAGGTATAGCTTACGGCTTTTATCGGCGGTGAGAAGAGCGGGCAGTGAGATTGGGGTATGTTGAGAATTTTGTAGGACAGCCGACGGGCCAGCCTGAATGAATTCATTAAATCCCCTGTGTACTTTAGGTTCCGTGTCAGGAATATCTTTTTTAGCGGCATTGGCGGCAAATTCTGCGGGAGTGCTGCCGGCAAAATAGACTTTACCAACATTGAGGTCGGTTTTAATATCTCTTTTATTTTCTGTACCGACAATGGCAACAATGTAGTAGGGGATACCTTCTTTTCGAGCAATCAGGTAGCGGGCACCGGTATGGCCCTGCACCTGAATATAATGATCAATTTGCCAGCCGTCCTGTTCCATGTAGCGATTGGCCAGATCGCCAAGCCGATCGCTATAGGCAGCCGCGCTTGCTCCGGCAGCCAGATAGATTTTGTAAGCTTGCTCATAATCTTCTTTTGGTCCGGCAAAACTTATGATCGGTATACATACCAGTACACCAGCGACGAGTAATAGCAAAAGTAATCGTTTCAAGGAATATCGCCCCGTCTTTCCGTTGAAAGCTGTTTACATGTTTTTGCGGCCTTTAAACCAGATAATTGCCTCAGCTTTTTTTCTAACCTGTCCGTAATCCTGGATGCGTTCCCTTTTTGCCCGGTTTGGTGCAGTTGTTCCAGTTCATGGATTAAATGCTCTATTTCTGTCAGAAGTTGATCTTTTTGGCGTTGGTATGCGATAACATCCGCAGGTAATTCTGTACTTCTTTGATGATGTACCAATTCCTCTTCCTCCATAGCTGGAGCGCGGTGAATTTTATATGCTAACCAGGTTATTGCCAGGATAAAAGCTATTGTTGCGGCATACCAGCAGACTGATATATTGTCCAACCATTCCCATATTGTTGACATTGCTGATTCAACCTTTCATTTGTACTTCGGTCTGTCCAATCGATGACATGATCTTGATAGGGAGAGGTGGTGTCATAACCCCGTCCTTTTGGCGTCCGGCACAATGTTGCCGGGATTTTTTTATAGAATCAGTAGCAGTCTTTCATGAGATTACATAATATGTAGTGTAGTAAGGGGAGGGATGAAAACATGCAATATCGTTGTCCCCAATGTGGTGGCTGGCGTCAATTCCATGGCGTTCATGGTGGATTTGGTCACTTTGGTCACGGATTTGGTCATTTCGGCCACTTTGGACATTATTATGGAGGTTTTGGTGGCTTGGGACTGGGGCTGGGATTAGGATATTTATTGGGTGCTTATCCTATTTACGATTATGATTACGATGATTTTTATTATTAATTCAATTGCTGTATAAGATAAAGCCGCCCTCTTATGGAGGGCGCCTTCTATATATATAATTTCTATAACTGCCCAATGTCCGGCTGTTCATTTTTAGTAAAAACATCATCAGGGATGGAATATTGCTGCATAGAACCGTAAGCAAAAATCTCATACTATCATAGACAGCTCTTATTAAGGAGACTATTATGAATGAACTGTTAGATATAGGTTGGCGAACCTCTCTAGTTTTATGTCTATTATTAATTATTGCACGAATATTAGGCAGACGAACATTGGCACAATTGACCTTTTTTGATTTTGCAGTAGGTATAATTATCGGAAATATAGCAGTGCTGATTCTATCAGATAGATATATGGAAATTGTTTTAATATTGTCGAGCTTAGTTATTGTTACTTTTTGGGTTCTTGTTATTAGTTTTGTATCCAGAAAGTCATTACCGGCAAGAAAGATTTTAGAGTCTCAGCCGATATTAGTCATATATAAAGGGCGCATATTAGAAGAAAATTTAAAAAGAAGGTACTATAATGTTAATGACCTTTTGGAATTGCTAAGAGAACAGGAAGTATTTTCACCCTCCCATGTTGAGGCAGCATTGATTGAAACTGATGGGGCATTAAGCGTATTAAAGAAAACAGAGAAGCAAAATGAGTCATCATATGCTTCACAAACAAATAAACTCCCTTTTAGTAATATGCTTGGCAAGGAATTAATTATTGATGGGGAAATTATATTTGAAAACTTAAAAATTGCTGGGCTCTCTTATGAAGAATTAATTAATAAATTAGCTTTGCGCGGGATTGCGAAGCCACAGGAAATAATGCTGTGCATGTTAAGCCCTGAGGGAGAATTATATATAGATATGAGAAAAGACCTGCTTATTAAAGATAATAACGACGATTTCTAGCAAATAGAACTTAATATTAACAAGCAATCCTTAAAAGGAATGACTTACCTGATCTTCCATCCGGTCGCAGGCTGGGGTAGGGGCATAAAAATCTGCTAATGTTGATTAGCAAACACAAATCCACCACAGTAAATATAGAACAACGGCATTTTGAAGACGGCTTAACTTCTTATTTCCCAGTTATCCGAACCACAAAAAGGGCAGCGGGCTCTCCCCTGACCATAGAGAAAATCCTTAAAATCGAAACTGTTCCCGCAATCCTCGCAGATACATTCATTATGAACGCCAAGAACATATGATATTTGACTGGCTGTCAGTAAGGCGATATAAAATAGATAGTTCAGATATCGCATAATCATAAAGTTTAACTCCCTATCGGTCTGGCAAATTGGCCGCCCCAGCCATTGACCTCTTATGGTAAATACTTTAATTGCTTCCTATAGCTTTGTCGAGTCGGGCTTTGCTGATGTTGTAGTCAAACAATGAGTTGGTATAATTTGTTTTTGCCTGGGTTAACGCCAGTTCGGCATCCATAACATCCAGATTCGTATCAACTCCGGCACTATAAGCTTTTTGGGCAATCTCAAAATTGACACTGGCTTCTTCAACCGCTACTTTGTTAGTAGAAATTCGCTTTTCCGCTTCTCTCATATTCAAATAGGCGTCGCTGATTTCCAACGAAATATCATCATGTGTTTGTCTGGCTTGTTCCTTGGCAGCTAATACTTCTGATTGCGCCTGCTTGATTTTAGCATCCGTATTACCCGAATCGAACACATTAAGCTGTGTGATCAGCATGGCAGTGCTGTCTTCATTCTTAGTACCGGCGAAGTCGGTGTCATCCCAGGCTACCGTGCCTTTTAGCATAACCTTGGGGCGGTTCTCGCTCCGGGTAATGTTAACCTGGGTTTCTCTTATTTTTACAGTTGTTTGTTGTTGCCGCATTTCTGGCCGATGGTCTAATCCAAACGTAATGACATCATCTTGACTGAGAGTGAATTGTTGATAAATTAACGGTTCTGTAAGATTGATTTCACTGTGCAAAGGCAATCCCATAGTTTTATTGAGACGATAAATCGCTAAGTTATAATCATTTTGCGCTTTTACCAAAGTATTTTCCGCATTGGCGAGTTTGACTTTGGTCTGCAATACGTCATGCCAAGGGACTACCCCTTTATCAAACATATCTAGAACATGATTCAGGTGAACTTTAAAATCAGCGACTGTTTGTTTAGCAATTTCTAATAACAGTTGGGATTGTAGCGCTTGGTAATAACCCTGACGGCTCTCTAACTTAAGGTTATTTTTAGTGGCGGCTATTTCAAGCTGGGAATTTTCTTGTCCCAGTTGAGCCTGTTTAATTGAATTTTCTACTTTGCCGCCAGTGTACAGCGGGATACTGGCAGTCAGTGTATTGCTAAAGTAATTGTATGCATCGACCGATGACAATGTCGGCTGCCATGAATGCGGCGCATCGGAGCGCAGATCAATATGTGTGAAATCGAGGGATGCTTTTTTATTGGATTGAGCTTCTTTGATTGCCCAAACGGTTTGTTCTTCACGTGCCGCTGCAATTTGCAATGCCGGATTATTTTTAAAGGTTAGCGCAATGCTGTCATCAAGGGAGAGGTCTATTGGCTGCGCAAATGCAGGCTGAGATAATGCCAGGAAAGTTAGAATGGATAAGAAAGTTGTTTTAAAATAAGTAGAATGTAACTTCACAATGAGCTCCTTTCTCGTAGGTTCGTGGTAGTCATAAATTTTTCTTCTGAATAGAACCGTTGCAAAGAATTTATGCTAACGGAGCATCGCCTTGTTTATCGGGTCCCAGCGGAACCGGCAGCGTATGGTTGGACTGTACCCTGTAACAGGTGGCATACATAACCGGTAAAACCAGGAGAGTAAGTATGGTGGCACCTAATAAGCCGGCGGCAATGGTTACAGCCAGCGGCCCCCAGAAAACACTGGATAGAAGGGGAACCATTCCCAAAATTGCCGCGGCTGCTGTCAGCAAAATAGGCCGCAGCCGGATGACCGTTGCTTCAATTATGGCATTCCACGGAGAAGCCCCGGCGGCGAGCTGTTGGTCAATTTGGTCGATAAGAATGACTGAGTTACGCATTATGATGCCTGACAAGGCTAAAATGCCAAGCTGCACCACAAAACCCAGAGGCTTGCCGGAGATGAACAGGCCTACGGATACACCGATAATGCCCAAAGGCGCCGTCAGCATCGTAAGCATCATTTTTGGGATACTTTGCAACTGGGCCATCAAGATGATCATAATAATAATGAACATGGCCGGTACCGGCTCCAAAAGGAAGTGAAGGGCTTTAACACTGTCTTCATTCGAACCGTCGTATTCTATGCTGTAGCCAAAGGGCAGGCTTTCGCGCAGCGGTTTAAGCTGATCGTATATTTGTGTGGCCACATCCTGGCCGGTTACATTTTCAGCCTTGAGTTCTGCCTGCACCAGGATCATTGGTTTTAAATCACGGCGGTAAATAAGGCCTTCTTCGGCATCATAGCTGATTTTGGCAATTTGATCCAAAGGTACATAGCGGCCATTACCCGTGTGAATGTTGATATTTTTTACGGATTCGGGATTGTTGCGGTTTTGAGAGTCAAAGCGAAAAACCATATCCACGGTTTTGTCATCTTCCCGGAATTGCGTTATAGGCAAGCCGGAAAGCTGGGTTTGCAGAGAGGTCGCCAACGGTGCGGACGCAACTCCCAGTTTCCTGGCTTTATCCTGATCAATGGCAAGATGGACAATCTTGCTTTTCTCATTCCACTTCAGGTTGACATTTTGCACATGGGGATTCGAAGCCATGGCCGCTTTTACCTGTTCGCTGATTTCACGAACCTTGTCCACGTCGTACCCTTTTACCCGGAGCATGACAGGATAATCAGCGGCAGGGCCGATACTAATAACTTTAGTGTGATATTGTACGGCGGGGAAATCGTCATTCAGCACTTTTGCGTATTTGGCACGCAACTGGTCTCTTACTTTATCATCTTTGGCGACAATGACAAATTCGGCAAAATTAGTTTTGGGCAGTTCAGGTTCAATTGTCAAAACAAAGCGCGGGGCGCCCTCACCAACATGATAGGTATAGTAATCAATTCCGGGATCATCACTAATTCTTTGCGCAAACTCCTTGGCAACTTGTTCCGTATTCTCGAGGGAAGCGCCTTCCTGGAGTCTAAGCTGCACAATCAATTCTGGACGGGATGATGACGGAAAGAACTGCTGTGTAATATTTGTAAGTAAAAGCACGCCTAAAGCAAAGGAAATGACGGTGCCTCCCAGCATTATACCGCGGTGGCTTAGGCACCAGGAAAGAAGTCCTCTAAACTTATGGTATAAGGGAGTGTCGTAAACGTCATGGCTGTCTTCGCCGGAATGAGGCTTGACTTTAATGAATAAGTAGCCAAACAGCGGAGTGGCGGTGCCGGCTACCAGCCAGGATATAAGGAGCGCCATAGCAATAACGTAGAACATGGTTACACAGTATTCAGAGGCATTTCCGTTTGAGAAGCCTACAGGAATAAAGCCCGCACAGGTAACTAATTCACCGGTCAGCCGGGGATAGGCGGTGGAAGCATAGGCAAATTTGGCGGCGGCTAAACGATCCCAGCCTTCTTCCAGCTTCACGACCATGGTTTCTATGGTGATAATAGCATCATCAACCAACAGACCCAAAGCAATAATCAGGGCACCCAGGGAGGTTCGATGCAAATCGATACCGGCAATTTGCATGACCGTGAACACGGTCGCAATGACCAGCGGTATGCAAAGCGCCACAATCATTCCGGAGCGAACGCCCAAACTGATAAAACTTACAATTAAAACAATGCCGATCGCTTCCGCCAGTGATTCGACAAACTCATCGATGGAGTTTTCCACAACTTTGGGCTGGTTCACCGTTTGGTGGAGTTCCAAACCGGCCGGAAGTTCTTTTTGGATGTGATCCACGGCTGTTTCCATATCTTTTCCCAGGTTCAGAATATTACCGCCGGTATCCATGGCCACCGCAATGCCGATAGCCGGCTGGCCGTTGTAATAGAACTGGGGATCGGAGGGGTCGGAATAACTGCGGCTTATTTTGGCGATATCCCCTAACCGGAAGCTGCGGCCGTTTACTTCAATGGGAAGGCTTTGAATATCTTCAAGGTTCTCAAACATGCCGGTAACCCGCATATACACATTGTCACTAGCGGTTTGAAGCATACCCGAAGGCGCCATAGCGTTTTGCGCTTGCAGGGTGGATAGAATTGTCTCCGGAGGAATCCCGAGTTGCGCTAATTTACTGTTTTCAATCTCAACGTAAATTTTTTCGGTTTGCACGCCCAGTAGTTTGACTTTCCTTACGTTGGGAACCCCCAGAAAGACCCGCCGGATTTTTTCCGCTTTTTCCCTCATTTGTTCGTAGGAATAGCCGTCGCTGGTAAGCGCGTACACAATACCGTAAACTTCATCGAAGCGATCATTAAACACCGGATCCATGACGCCGGTAGGGAAGGTGCTCTTTATGTCATTGACCATATTTCTGGCTTCCACCCAGCTGCTTCTTATTTCTTTTTTTGGCACATTGTCTTTGAGGTTCACATAAATAACAGTAAGGCCCGGTGTGGAATAGCTTTTTAAGTAGTCAAGCCCCGGCAAATCCTGAAGCTTTTTTTCGACTTTGTCGGTGACTTGCTCTTCCATTTGGCGGGCGGTAGCGCCCGGCCAGGGAACCGCGATGACCATCTGCTTAATTACGAAATCGGGATCTTCCGCCCGGCCCATACTTTTATAGGAGAATAGGCCGGCAACGAAGGCGAGGATGACAAAAAAGTAAATAAACTGCTTATGGTTCAGCGCCCACTCCGTCAGATTGAATTGGTTCATAAAGAGTCACCGCCCAATTTCACTTTCTGCCCCTCATTGAGCTTATGGACTCCGGCCGTTACGATCCGGTCGCCTTGCTGCAGTCCGGCGACAACCTGAATGGTTCCATTGCCGAATTTACCGGTTTTAATTTGACGTAAGGCAACCGTGCCGTCGGTTACGACCCAAACATACGGGGTGTCGCCGTTTTGGTAAACAGCCGACAATGGAATCGTTGCCGTTGATTGTGCTTCGCTATCGAAAAGGCTAACGGCAGCGGTCATGCCCAATTTCATTTCAGGCGGCGGGTTGAGTAAGCTGATGCGTACTTTGTAGGTGCGGGTTACCGGATCAGCCATGGGGGCAATTTCCCGCACTTTACCTGCCGCTGATACATTAGACAATGCCCAGAATGTCACTTTAATTTGCTGCGCTTTTCGTAACTCTTCGATCCGATTTTCCGGAACGCTGATTTCTACTTCCCGTTCCCCATCCTGAACAATAGTCAGTACCGGCTGTCCGGCACTGACCACCTGACCCGCTTCCGCCTTGATGGCAGAGACGACGCCCGGTTTGTCGGTACGCAGCAGGCTGTAGTCAAGCTGGTTGGCCCCCTGCGTACGTTGGGCAGAAGCCTGCTGTACCGTAGCGGAGGCTACTTCATAGGCACTGACATACTGTTCGTAAGTCATGCGGCCGACAGCGCCGTCTTCGTAGAGCTGCCGGTAGCGGTTCAAATTGCTTTCCGCCAGCCGGAGCTGTGACTCAGCGGAGTATACTTGGGCCGAAGCGCTGTTTACAGTTTGCTGAATATCCTTGGGATCAATCTGCATCAGCACATCGCCGACATTTATTACGCTGCCCAGTTCTACATTCCGTTTTATAATTTTGCCGCTGACCTGGAAAGCCAGCTGGCTTTCATAGCGTCCGCGGACTTCACCGGAATACGTGTATTCCTGCGCAGAGCCTGCGGCGCCAATTACGGCGGTTTGGACCACTGTAATATCATCTGTGACTGTTTTGACTTGACGGTGTGAATTCCATATAATCCCGCCGATAATACACAATGCGATTACTAGTGCAGCTAATCCGTAATATATTTTTTGTTTTGGCAGTTTGGTCAACCAGTTCCATTGGTGCATGATTTCACTCCTCGTTTTGGTTACTATTAAGAAACATAGATAAGGAAACACGTTTTTTCATTCTGGCATCCGGTTGATTGATTTGATTTTGGCCCAAACAACCGGAGGTGACGGAAGAAACTAATTTTGTACCGATATTACATTATCGGTATTTATGGTACAGATACGCATTTTTAAATCACACTTTTGTGTGATTTAAAATAGCAGACAAAAAATTTTTATTTTTTAGATGTGCTCAGTCCGAATACGATAATATCCGCCATTGCTGATAATGCATCTGCATATGTCAGGTTGCTTTCTTCCAGGAATCGGTAGTTGAACAGGTCATTTGTCACACTCGTTATAATTTGTTTAAGCACAGATACATTAATCGGGCGAAGTGAGTGGGTTTCAATACTCTGGACGACAAGAGAAGTCAGGCGATTCAGATGTTCGTCGCGGAAGTCTGACACCAGCTGCCATTCATTTGGATAATAGTGGCGCAGATCGTCATAAAGACTGTTATTGTTTATGGAACCGAATACCTGCGGTGAAACTTTTAGCAGAGCCTGAAATTTTTCCGCAGGGGATAGCCCAGGGTTATTGTAGATTTTATCCGCCTGTTCCTCGACATCGTGGATCGCTGTAGCTAAAATATCATGCACCAGTTCATTTTTGGAGGAAAAGTGCTCGTATAAAGAAGTTTTACTAAGACTGAGACGCCGTGCAAGGTTGCTCATTGTAAATTTTACACCGCGGGTTTTCATCTCGTCGGCCGCGGCCATAAGAATTCGATTACGCAAATAAAACCACCTCATTACTTTTGTACCGAAATGACAAAATGGGTACTATTGAATTCAAATTAAGATTATACCACTTTTTAACATGTGTCAATAGCTATCATGTAAGAAATTAAAATTGTGAGGCAATGCTTCTAATTATGATAATGAAGGTGTTTATTAAGCAATTAATGACCAACTTAATAAACACATTTTTTTTTATTGACAAATGATTACGAGAGGCATATCATTATTGTAACCAGCGTACTATAATTGTCTTTCTGGTACACGACAAAACGAAAAGCAATCAAGTAGGTAAATGGATTTATAAAATTATTTTCTTAAAAACTTTTAAAACAGTCGCAAAAAGACGCTGAAGAAAGAAAAAGACGTAGGAGTCTGCCTGCCTAGACAGTTGGCTGCGTTGCTGCCATTGGTAGAAACGGCTCATTTACTATACGGCTGATTATCCCTATACGCCGGCGGGTGACTGTATTTATTTGGCGGGCGCGTGACAAGACAAACGTGATTACTGATGAGCAGCGGCGTGCGATATACCGGGATAATGCGATAAATTTATTTCCAAGGCTAGGATAGTAATAGTTAATGAAAGGGGGCGATAAAATAATCCGAAATGTCAACAACGTTGGCTCTTATCGGGAAAATGAGGTGGGCATTGTTGTCTCTAACTATCTGGAGGCTTTGGGAACCGCATGTTGGGAACGTACTATTGATAGAAAACTGACATTAGAAACAAAAGCATTGCTAGAACAGAAATTGATTCCCAATGAAGTGAATATACGAGAAGTTAAAAAACATGTTGACAGTATATTGGTAAACGCCAATTTGAAAATGAAGCAGGAAGGAGAAACCAATGCCTAATGTAACGGCCAATGGAATTCAGATCGAGTATGATACTTTCGGCGATAGCTCTTCTTCAGCTTTACTATTAATCGCCGGCAATGGTGCCCAAATGCTCTTCTGGGATGCCGAGCTCTGCGAACTATTAGCGAAAACAGGGCTTTTTGTAATTCGTTTTGACAATCGCGATGCTGGCCTTTCGACCAAATTTGATGAAGCCGGAGTCCCGGATATTATGGCTGCAATCAAAGCCGCTATGGAAGGTAAGGATGTTGCAGCGGCATATTCCCTGGACGATATGGCAGATGACTGTGCGGGGTTACTGGATGCATTGCACGTTGAAAGAGCGCATATCTGCGGCGCTTCGATGGGCGGCATGATAGCCCAAGTTGTTGCTTATCGGCATCCACGGCGTGTTCTGAGCCTGACTTCCATCATGTCAAACACGGGGAATCCCCATCTTCCGCAGGGAAAGCCGGAGGCCATAGCTGCCGTTGTCGCGCCGCCGCCGGCGGAGCGCACAGCATATATTGAACACAATATGAATGTATGGCGAAAGATTTGGAGTCCCGGTTTTCCCTTTGAGGAGAAGCGAGCTCGGACATACCTGGAGAAGAGCTATGACCGATCCTATTATCCACAGGGAATGGCGCGTCAAAATATGGCGATTCTTTCCCGCGGCGATAGAACAGCATTGCTTTCGTCCATTAAAGCCCCCACACTCGTAATACACGGGTCCGGAGATCCGCTGATCCCTATCGAAGCGGGGAAAGATACGGCTCGCGTAATTCCTAGGGCAAATTTATTGATCATTGACGGAATGGGGCACGACCTCCCCAAGGGGGCTTGGCCGGAAGTAGTAACCGCTATTTCCCGTCATATAAAAAAGGTAACACCCCCCAGCAATAGCCTTTGATTATATTTTAGGAACAACTCCAACCAAAACGCTTCCGACGTACGTTTTGGTCTGGAGTTTTGTAAAACGATAATGCTTTCGCCAATACGTCATGTCCTCTGTTCCCGTATGGAACTTTTCCTGTAAAACTCAACCACCACCTGCTTTAGCAGGTGGTGGTTGAGTTTTTGTCAGATGACTGGTATTGACAGATACGTTAGAAAGCAATATTATGGCAACGAAATGTTTGTACTTGTTTTGTATAATGGGTAAAAATAGATGAAGCAGCGTTTTTTGGACAGTATCAGTAAATTTTATTTTCCGGTTGAAATAAAGCACAATAAAACAAAAAGCAAAATGAAAGAAGTGTGATGCAATGAAAATTGCAGTGATTAACGGCAGCCATCGCGGCAGAAATGGCAATACGAATATTATGAGTTCTGCTTTCTTAAAGGGAGCAAAGGAAGCAGGAGCAGAAACGGTAACTGTTTTTTTAGCAGAAAAAGAAATTAAATACTGTACGGCGTGTAAGGTCTGTTGGTTTAAAACACCAGGGAAATGTGTCATCAAAGATGATATGGCGGAGATTATATCTCTTATCGAAGATGCGGATGTTCGTGTTTTGGCGACGCCGCTTTATTTTGATAATATTTCAAGTATGCTAAAAACTTTTATAGATCGACTCATGGTAACAGCCAGCCCCTATTGGGGAAAAGATAGTCAAGGAGAATGCCGTCATTTAACAACGAAAGCGGCTCCACAGATGGTCATGCTGGCAAATTGTGGCTTTCCGGAAAGATCACATTTCCAGGTGATCTCCCATTGGCTTAAACGACATGCGCGGAATCTCAATGCACAGATAATTGGTGAAATATATGTTCCCCAGGGGGCGCTGTTGAGTGTCCGGGAAAACGAGGTGGGCATGGTTGTCGCTAACTATCTGAAGACTTTGGAAATTGCAGGCAGGGAGATTGCCATCAATCGAAAATTGACAGCAAAAACAATGGAATTGCTAGAACAAAAATTTATTCCGGATGAAGTTTATATACGGGAAGTTAAAAAGTATGTTGATAGTCTATTGGATTAAGATATTGGAGAACGAGGCAGAAAGAGGAAAACACAATGCTTAATGTGACGGCCAGTTGAATTCAGATTGAGTATGATACTTTCGGCGTTAGGTCTTTGTCGGTCTTGCTATTAATTACTGGCAATGGTGTCCAACTGCTCTTGTTGGACGCCGGACCCTGAATATGATGTATTATGTGGAATTTTATAGAAAGAGCCCGGTTGTTCAGAAAATGTCCAGAATGGACTGATACAATTAAATTAACAAAAGCTATTTGCATTTTGAATTAATATAGCTTCTTAGTTAACTGGCAAACTTGCTGAAAGGCAGGGACGCAAAGCCATGGGTCTACAGGTTTTTCACCTACGATTGCCAGGCTGCATAAAAGTGCGGTCTGGCAATTTTTATTTGATTTTGTTTAAACCGCCAAGATTAAGACCAGGGAGATGTAAGAATTGGACGAAAGGAAATGTTCTTGTGGGAGTAAACAATTTGAAAACATTGATGTAACGCCTACGGGAATTATGCAAACAAGATATTTTACAAGATGTACACGGTGCGGGTTAGTCATATCCACGCATAGATGCGGCAGGCCATCGACAATTCGGGAGTTGTGGGGATCGTTAGGAATTACTAAGATTTTGCGTGCGGCTCATACAATTTTGGGAATAAGCCGGGTGTGATTTTGGCGATTTAGTAAGGACAAAAGCGCAGCATCCAAATTTAAAATTGAGCTGCTTGATGAAATAACGAATTTCAGATGATAAAAGAAAACCTCCCATCGAAGTGTAGACCGTATCTTAACAAAACGGACACCGTCCATCCCTAGCATAGCGCCAGGGATGGGGTTTAAAAAAATGACTGTTCAGTCACAATTTTGTCATATTTACCAATTATAATAAAACCATGAAATAGAGGAGGGATGCCCCATGAAAAATATTGTAAAAAAAATAGTTGTCTATTCAATGGTAGGTATGCTGCAAATTGGGTTGGGTGCTTCAATGGTTTCTGCCTCTCCTGCACATGGTCCTGAAAGAGTACAATTTGAAGAACATCATCGTAATCACGATAACGATCGGCAGCGTGAACATGATAGGCGTATACGAGAAGAAAATGATCGGCATGAGAGCGAAATGAAAAGGCATCCTGGCGAATCGAGAAGGCATTGGCATGAACGCCAGAAACATGAGAATGAACGTCATCAACACGAACTAGAACGTATTCATCACGAATTTGAACATCGCGGTTGGTAAGAGAATTATTCAAGAGTCACTCTGTCATTTGGGACAGGGTGGCTTTTTAGCATATTAGCAACAAATATATCTACAAGCTGCGGATCAAATTGACTTTCTTTTTCATTCTTGAGTTCTTGCAAGGCCTCCGCAGGAGCCATAATTTTTCGATAGACTCTCTTTACCGTCATCGCCGCGTAAGCATCGGCTATCGCTAGAATACGGCCTTCAAAAGGGATTCCGTTTTTCATCCGGCCATGGGGATATCCGTATCCGTCATATCGTTCATGGTGATTCTCAATCGCCTTTCCTACGGTATCATCAATAGCGAACAATTTTAAAAAACTCATCCCGAACTCAACATGATTTTGCATTAAATGATACTCTTTTTCGCTTAATTTGCCGGGCTTACGCAGGATATGATTTGAAACAGCAATTTTCCCAATATCATGAAGCCAGCCCGCCAGATAAAGACGGTCAACGAAGGAAGCATCCATTCCTGCTTTTTCTGCTAAAAACGCACTGTAATGAGCAACGGCTTGGGAATGTACATAACTGTATATATCTTTTTGTTCCAATACAGTTAGAATTTCCTGAAAGTTCTCCGGAATATTGTTAACGTTGTCATGCAAGGTGGGATGCATATTTTTTAATGTTTTATTACAATACATATTCTTGTCAGCTAAATTGATCAATTCTTCAATATTCATCTTTTCTGTCTTGCTTTGTAAGGCTATTCCGTAAGAAAAAGCAATTTGTATTGGATTTAGATCATTATCAGTGACATAACAGGTTGTTTCTAACTGCTCAAGCATAGCAGCAACTGCCAAAGCATCTCCGCTCTCTTGTCCAAGGATAAGAACAAATTCATCCCCGCCTAGCCGGGCAATCGCTGATTCTGAAATGACAAGCTTTCGCAATGCCGCAGCGAATTGAATCAGGACTTTATTACCGATAACATGTCCGTAAGTATCATTAATACTTTTAAAATTGTCAAAATCAATAAGAGCTACGATTACCTGCTTGCCGGCAGACAGCATTTTTTGACCAAGATGGATTGCATGGGTAAAAGTGCTTAATCCCGTAAGCGGATCGGTGATGCTTGCTTGATAAAAACGATTGCGCTCTACTGATAAATTGCGGAAAAAGCGTACCACCATACTGGCTAATAAGGCAAATAAAATAGTGCAGATGATTTTTACAACAATGAGTGCAGATATACCTCCGTCATAATTAATAAAGTGAAATGTAAGAGTTGTTACTGCCAATATAGAAAAAAAAGGGTTCGGTAATACCGGGGCATATAGAAACCCGGCATTAATAATAAAAGGAGTAAAGGCATCCGCACCTATGCTTTTATAAGCGGCTATGGCATTCAACAGCCAATGATGACTGATAAGGGCTGCTGCGGCAAAGCCATAAGCGGTATTTTTTCGTCTAAATCGTAACGCAAGCAAGAGAAATGCAGGAAATAATATAGTGGCGGCGTTAAAAATTCCCGGCGGAACTGCAATAAATAAAAAACCGGTGAATATGAGACTGAAAAGCGCATAAAGGACGTAAAATTTTGAGAGATTTTTAAACACACTATTGTTCTCCTTTGCCTATGGAAATGGCATAGATATGATGAAGCAGATGATCTTGCCGACAATCCGCTATATATAGTGCAACAAAAAAGACCTAGGTTATAACCTAGGTCTCGCCGCGCTAGTTATCCTTGCGGCCTGGCAATCATAGTCATTCTTTGACTTTAGACCCATAGCTTTGCGTCTGCTATCTTTCGATAGAGTTGCCCTTTATGTATAAATACAATTTATACAATTATATGTTATTATAAAAAAAATATAAAGTCAAGATGGAGGAAGTTTTTTACTGTTCCCTGTTCGGCAAATAGTTTGGGCGTAGTCGTTTGCATGCTGTTTTTCCAATTTTAAAAGGGATATTTTTACAGACAGCCCGCCTGCGTAGCCGACCAGATCTCCCTTCGCACCAATGACACGGTGGCAGGGTATAAATATAGGAATAGGATTTTTGTGATTCGCCATACCGACTGCACGGGAGGATTGTGGATTTCCGATACTCTTTGCAACTTCTCCATAGCTTCGTGTTTCGCCATAGGGAATTTCTTGCAAAGACTGCCATACCTTCTGCTGAAATTCGGTACCGTCAGGGGCAAGGGGAAGCTCGAATGTTTTCCGCTTGCCGGTAAGATAATCCTTAAGCTGCCTGCCGGCTTCTTTGAGCAAGTCTGTTTCTTGTAATAGAGCATCTCCCGGGGAGCCCCCGTTGAAATACACATTCGTAATCGCAGTTCCGTTTTCTGCCATTCCAATGCGACCAATGTCCATTTGATAAAAAAATACGTTTTTCATTGCCATCACTTCCTGGAAGTTTGTTTTGCGGAACATTCAGCTGTAATTTAATGATGCTTTTCGTAAAACTGATTGTATTTCTTCAGTTCCCGTTTCAAGAGGCTAGGCGTGTCCAGACCGTAAGGACAATGCTTTTTACAGTGTCCGCATTCGATGCATTTGTTGATTAAATTCATTTTTTCCCGAAAGCTGTCTGTCATAAAGGGTTGATAGGGGGCTCTCTTCAGCAACAGCGAGATTCTGGCCTGGGTAGGAATTTCAATTCCGGCAGGACATGGCAGACAATAGCCGCAACCGCGGCAAAAGTCTCCCGCCAATTCCGCTCTGTCCGCTTCAATCAGTTTCCACATAGCGTCATCCAGTACCGGCGGATTTTTTTCCAGAGCCAGAAATTCATCTAGCTCACTCATCTTTTGAATTCCCCAGATAGGAACAAGGTTATCAAATTGCCGCAAAAAGGCAAAGGTGGTGGCAGCGTTGGTAATTAATCCGCCGGATAACCCTTTCATGGCGATCAAGCCGATATCTTTTCTTTTACACACGGCAACTAGCTTCAAATCCTCCTCGCTAGCAAGGGAATTTAAAGGGAACTGGATCGTATCATACAAGCCCGATTCGGCCGCCTGTATCGCTGTTTTTATATTGTGATTTGTAACGCCGATAAAACGGATCATTCCTTTTTGTTTGGCTTCCAGTAAGCCGGCATAAAGGCTTTCCCTGTCTTCCGGATTGGGTAGAACCTTAGGGTTATGCAATTGGTAAATATCAATATAATCTGTCTTTAGATTTTTCAGGCTGGTCTCGAGATGCGCAAATAATGTTTTTTTATCGGCAGCATGACTCTTGGTGGCGATGACAATCTGATTTCTGATATCAGACAGGGAGTAACCGAGCTTTTCCTCACTATCGGTATACATCCGGGCGGTATCAAAAAAGTTGATGCCTTTGTCATAGGCCTTTCGGAGGATTGCCTTCGCTTCTTCAAAAGAAATACGCTGGATGGGCAAAGCGCCGAACCCGCTTCGACTGACCATTAAACCGGTTCGTCCCAGTTTGAGCTTATCCATTGAGAAACCTCCTTAGCTTCATTTAAATTTCAATCAGTTCATAGGATTTGGTGCCGATACCGATTTTTTCGGCATGATCGAGGCATACCCGCCAATTCGTTTCAGGATGGGCAGCGTGGAAATAATCCGGTTTGCCGTCGCTGCAAGCCTGCTGTTTAAGCTGCTCTGCCAGGTAACTGCCGGGAAGAACGGGAGCCTGATTCGCCATATCCGCACAGGCCATGTCGAGAGCTACAGGATCGAAGGAGGCGAACATACCAATGTCGGGAATACTGGGCAGGTCGTTTTCGGCATGGCAATCACAGTTAGGGGATACATCAATCATTAAGCTGATATGAAAATGGGGCCTGTTATGTAATACCGCCAGTGCGTATTCCGCCATTTTTTTATTGAGAATGTCGTTAGACTCATCCCAGGCCGGAACGATTGCATTAGAGTGGCAAACACCGATACAGCGGCCGCAGCCGGCACATTTGCTGTGGTCGATAGCCGCTTTTTTATCGGTAACGGTGATGGCGCTTTGGGCACAAATTTTAACACAGGTGCCGCAGCCGACACAGGTTTCACCGGATACATGAGGCTTGCCTTCACTGTGCATCTCCATTTTTCCGGCTCTTGAGCCGCATCCCATGCCGATGTTTTTTAGGGCTCCGCCGAAGCCGGTAAGTTCGTGACCTTTGAAGTGGGTCAGGCTGATAAAGATATCGGCATCCATGACAGCCCTGCCGATTTTTGCCTCTTTCACATATTCGCCGCCAGGGACGGGGACATTGACCGTATCGGTGCCTTTTAGTCCGTCGGCAATCAAAATCTGGCAGCCGGTAGTGAAGGGATTATACCCATTTTCATATGCCGCATCCAAATGTTCAAGGGCATTTTTACGCCGGCCGACATAAAGCGTGTTGCAATCGGTAAGGAAGACCTTTCCCCCTTTTCTTTTGATCAGATCGGCAATCACCTTGGAATAATTCGGTCTGAGAAAGGCCAGATTGCCGGGCTCGCCAAAATGTATTTTTATGGCAGTGAATTTATCTTTGAAATCAATTTGCTCGATCCCTGCTTGCTTGACCAGTTTTTCTAGTTTTTGCAGTAGATTCATATTGGGTGCTGCCCGTAAATTCGTAAAATAAACTTTTGCTTTTTCCATGCTGTTCTCCTTCTCACTGAAAGATTTTGCGTATACCTTAATCTTACCACTTTGAGTATACTCTAAGTCAATAGGTTAAAGCGAGTGTTAGCATAACATTATATTCATATTTGGATATCTTGCAGGTATAGATAAAATTAAGTAGAAGATACATATAAAACAACAAATAGTGAGGATGATGATATGGACATAGCGGCTCTTTCCGTACTAAACAGTCAACAGCAAGTACAATCTCAGGCCGGGACGATGATTTTGAAAAAAGCTATGGATGCATCGACCCAAAGTGCTTCTGAAATGCTGAAGATGTTCGGTATTGGTAATAACATTGATCTACAAGTTTAGCGAAACGCTCCGCAATGGGGCGTTTCGTTTTGAATTTTACCATAAGTATAAACTCAGAAGAATCAGTACCTGTATTGTTAAAGAGGATTTTATTTTTAAAAACCGAATATACAGTATTGTCGATTTTGTATTTTAAAAGTTGCGATATGATCGTAAAAATCTAAAATAAAAGTGGAGTCTTATATGAAGAATAACGTGTTAAGAAGGATTAAAGAGGGGGCGGCAGTTTTGTCGCCCAAACAAATGCATTTAGCGAATTATATTTTAAGTAACTACCAAGAAGTATCTTTTATGAGCTCTGCGGAATTAGCAAGAGCTGCGTCTGTGGGAGAGTCAACAGTTATCCGATTGGCGGTTTCTTTAGGCTACTCAGGATATTCTGCTTTTCAGGATTCGTTACAGGAATTTATGCAGAAAGAAATATCTACATTAGATAGATTTACAGTAGCGGAGGTCTCTGATGAAAGTACTATATATCAAAAAGTGTTTTCTAAAGAAGTCAATATGATAAATAAGGCGCTTAAAGAAATTAATAAGGAAAAATTTGACAAAGTGACCCAACTGCTAAGCGAAAAAGAAAATCTAATAATAATTGGTTTACAGGGAACTCGTTGTTTGGCCGAGTATGCTGGTTATAGCTTTAATAAAATAAGACCGAATGTGTTTAAATTTTATGATGTCGATGAATATGCCTATAACTTTTTTAATACCGTTGATGGTGACACAGTGGCTTTGGTTTTTTGTTTTACAAGGTATCCTCGAAAAACAATTTCCGCTATGGAAATATTTAAACATAGAGGTATTCCCGTGATTGTGGTTACTGATAGCATTGTTTCACCGGCAACTCATTTTGCTGATCTTTTAATTACAATACCACAGAAAAATTCATTTATTGATTGCCATGCAGCCAATATGTGTCTGATTAATGCAGTTTGTTTAGGGACGGCTTATAGGGATCAAAAGAAAACCCGCATTTATTTGGAGAGATTTGAGGAATATGCCAAAGGAAACAACATTTTTTTACAGTGGGCGCCGTTGTCCAAACATATTTTTCCTCAAATAGAGATAGAATAATTCAATGTTTGTATAATGGGGATAAATACCTTAAGCTAAGGGGAACCATTTAGGGCACCTCTGAAGGATGCTCATTTTTGGAGAAGGGCATACTTATTTAGAGATGAAAGAAAAGGGATAATATTTTTCAAAAAATGAAGGATATTATTCATCAAAAGTAGAATGAAGGATATAATTCAATATTAATAAAATTTTCAAGTTTATTATTTTTTTCAAAAAAACGAAGGATTTTATTCATCAAATATTTTTTGAAGGATATCATATCATTATTAGACTTAAATAACGAAGGGCATGCTAAAAAGATCTTGCCAATGCCATTTTTTAAGAACTAGGTCAATCACGACAAATGCGGCTAATTTTCTGATGAAGGAAGAAGTTGGTGAATCAAATTCTGCTTGCCAGATAAACTGAGAACGCGCATATCAGGCTTGAGATGCTTTACCCAAGCAGCAATAGTTGGCTTGTAAATGTTCTTTAAGAATGTTCTGAAGTTGTCAATGCTGGGGAAAAGCAAAATAGTGCCTTCAGCAGAATTGTTGTACGATTCTGAATTGGGAAATATCATTTTTCAATATTCTCCAATGCGAGGGGGGGTAAAAAGGAGCTCTAGTTCATATCTTTTGGTTCCGCAAGAGTACACTTTTTTCAAGGAGGTGGTTAAAAATATTTTGCATTTATATATGGAATAGATATACTGCAGCGAACTTCTGTAATGATTAAACAAAGTGTATTACAATTTGGGGAATCGCTTCCAGGTTTGGTTTAGCTCATACTGCTTTTCCTTTATCTACATAGCTAATGTTTCCATAAAGTGAAAGGAGAGATTTAATATGTTTTGGATAGAACTAGCCATTGTTATCGGAATGCTGTTCTTTGCTGTACGATATGGTGGAATTTTTTTGGGGATGGCTGGAGGTGTAAGTTTAGCTATTCTGGTCTTTGTTTTTCATTTAAAACCAGCTCTGCCACCAATTGATGTAATGTTGATTATTACAGCTGTTGTTGTAATGACAGCAGCTGTACAGGCTGCTGGCGGTATGGATTATTTGATTTCGCTTGCAGAAAAATTATTGAGAAAAAATCCTAAAAATATAAGTTTTGTTGCACCATTGGTTAGCTATTTATTTACACTAATGGCTGGGACGGGAAATGTTGTATTCAGTATTATCCCTGTTATTGCTGAAGTTTCACGGGAAGCCGGGGTGCGCCCGGAACGTCCGTTATCCATATCGGTTATAGCATCGCAACAGGCAATTACTGCATGTCCAATTTCAGCGGCTACGGTTGCAATGGTTGGCCTTTTGGCACCATATAATGTTTCACTTGTAGATATTCTTATAATTTGTATTCCATCAACCTTGCTGGGTGTTTTAGGGGGAGCAATTTATGCCAGTCATATGGGGAAAGATTTAGATAAGGATGAAGAATATTTATCCCGCCTAAAAACGGGCGAAGTACCGCCTATTGTAGAAAGAACGAACGAGGTTAAAGTCAAACATTTTAGTACCGAAGCTAAATTGTCCGTTGCTATTTTTTTAGCTTCAGCACTATTGGTTGTTGTTCTTGGTATGTTTCCGTCGCTGCGGCCAATTTTTGAAGATGGTGGGAAAATGGCACCGATTTCTATGACTAGTACTATTGAAATTGTAATGATGGTCATGGGAGCATTAACGGTGGTATTTTGTCGTGTTAAGGCGGATCAGATCATTGAAATGTCTATATTTAAAGCGGGTATGATGGGAGTGTTCTGCATCTTTGGTCTGGCATGGGCTGGAGATACATTGGTAGCAAATAATCTTGATTTTATAAAAAGCGGTGTTCAGGGAATTGTACAAACTGCACCCTGGGTATTTGCTATTGCGCTTTTCGCCGTTTCTGCTTTGATTTTAAGTCAGGCTGCAACCGTGAGGGCTTTAATGCCGCTTGGACTTGCTTTGGGTATTCCGGCGCCGCTTCTTGTAGGCATGTTTCCAGCAGTAAACGGATATTTCTTTATTCCTAGCTATGCAACATTAATTGCGGGTATTGCATTTGATAGAACCAAGACAACAAGAATTGGAAAGTATATTTTCAATCATAGCTATATGGTCCCAGGTTTAATTACGACAATACTTAGTGTAAGCATTGGTTTCTTTATTGCAAAGGCTATTTTATAAAGAAATCGATTGGTAAGGTAATAATACTTTATAAATGAAAAGGTGGTTTTTATGAGACTTGAACATGATTGTGTTGGTGAAATGGAGATAGCAGATGAACTGTACTATGGAATTCAAACGGAACGTGCCAGGAATAATTTTGCTGTCTCAAATACCACATATGAATCCTATCCAATTTATTTAAAGTCAATTGCATTTTTAAAAATTGCGGCAGCAAAGGCAAACGAAGAAATTGGCGCATTACCTACAGATATTGCAGCTGCAATTTGTCAGGCTGCGGAGGAAATTATTGCAGGAAAACATAAAGGGATGTTTCCAATCGATGTTTTTAGCGGAGGAACATCTGTTAATATGAATGTTAATGAAGTCATTGCTAATCGAGCCAATGAGATTCTTACAGGGCATAAAGGCTATGAAAAAGTTCATCCCAATACACACGTTAATATGGGGCAGTCGACGAATGATGTTATTCCGGCGGCGCTTGAAATGAGTAGCTATTACTATTTTCAAGCGCTCATTGAAGAATTGGGGCAATTATCAAAGGTTTTAGCGCAAAAGACAAAAGAGTTTGCTCAAGTTGTTAAGATCGCTCGGACATGCCTGCAAGATGCTGTCCCAATTACATTGGGACAGGAATTTTCCGGGTATTATGCTGTGATTAATCGACAAATTCATCTTTGCGAAAAAGCGCAGGAAGCATGCACGCATCTTTCCTTTGGTGGGAGTGCAGTTGGAACTTGTATTGGTACATTTCCAGGATATTTAGATTCAGTTTACCGTCAGTTGAAAAACGTAAGTAAAATTCCGGTAAAATGTCGTGAAAATATTATTGACGGTTATCAAAATGATGATGGATTTCTTTTGGTTTCAGCCACGCTAAAGAGCGTAGCAACAAGCATCAGTAAGATATCACGCGATTTTAGACTGATGTCTTCTGGGCCACGGGCAGGGCTTAATGAAATAAATCTGCCCTCTTTGCAGCCTGGCTCGTCTATAATGCCGGGCAAGATCAATCCGGTTATTCCTGAAATGATGAATCATATTTGCTATCAAGTTTGTGGTAATGATTTGGCGATTACCATGTCGGTTGAAGCTGGTGAATTGGATCTTAATGTTTGGGATGCGCCATTGCGTAAATGTATACAGGAATCGTTTGTTCTTTTAACAAATGGATTAAAATTATTTACGGAAAAATGTGTCAAGGGAATTACAGCAAATGAAGCAGTTTGCCGTAATTACGCAGAAAACTCTTTGTCTAATGCGACGGTTCTTTCGGCTATTTACGGATATGAAAAAGGAACTGCTATAGTAAAAGAAGCCTATAAAAATAATGAATCGATCAAGGATACTGCAATTCGAAATAAGATTCTTACTCAGGAGGAAGCAGAAATTATATTAGATCCTATGCTTTTGACGGATCAGACGAAGTGTAGTGAGGTCGTGGAGAAATATAAAGCAAAAATAATAAAGTAGGTTGGATGAAAAGTAATTACAAGGAGAGATAATTGATGCGAGATAGAATAAAAAGTGAACTGCTGGATTATTTTAAAAATGAAGTCATATATCCTGGCATTGTTCAGGAGTATAAGGTTGGCTTTAATGAAATGATTTTATTAAATAAGGCCTACGCAATCATGCTGGTAAGAGAGAAAATATTAGATGAAGGAAGTGGAAAGTTAATTCTTCAGGGGTTAACCAAGGTTCAAAAAAACTTGAAACCGGAAGACCTTGATGGGAAATATGAAGAGCTTTATTTCAATGTGGAGCAGGCATTAGTCAAGGAAATAGGAATTAAAATTGGCGGAAAACTTCATGCCGGGAGAAGTAGAAATGATATTTATGCAACTCTTTGGCGTATGGAGACAAGAAAATCGGCATGGGATATTTTACAAAGCATTATTGATCTTCAAGAAACACTTTTAAAAAAAGCCGCAGAAAACATGGAAACCATTCTAACCGGGTATACTCATATGCAGCCGGCCCAGCCAATTACTCTGGCGTTTTATTATATGGCGGCTTTTAATGTCCTGAATCGTGATTTTGTTCGCTTAAAAAACGGCTACATAAGAACAAATATGTCTCCCTTCGGAGCTGCAGCACTTGCTGGTACGGGTTTTCCGATTAATCGCCAGGCTTTAAGCGATTTGCTGGGGTTTGAGGGGATATTGGTGAATGCGCTTGATTGTGTCGGTTCAAGAGACTATTTACTGGAAATAGAAGCAGCACTGGCGATTATGATGATTAATGTTAGCAGGATAGCTCAGGATCATTACTTGTGGGCTACAAATGAGTTTGGTTTGTTAGATATCGGCGGTGAACTTGCTGTTTGCAGCAGTATAATGCCACAGAAAAAGAATCCCGTTACGCTAGAGTATGCGAGGGCAAAAGCATCGCATATTGTGGGGGCCTTGGTATCCGGTTTTTGTTCTTTAAAAAATACGCCATTTTCACTGTGTATGGATTTATTTGAGACACCCGGCGATTATTGGAATGCCCGTAATGAAGTTTTAAGCAGCTTAGGGTTGTTGAAAGAAACTATACGGCACTCAAATTTAAGAAAAGATATTGCCTATGAAAAGACAGAGAAGAATTTTTCAACCGTCACGGCTCTTGCCGACTATTTGGTTGGAAAGTTCGATATATCTTTTGTCGAAGCACATGATATTGTCGGAAGTATGGTTGCGGAAGTGATTGATCGAGGCCTGTCCATTAATGAAATGGATAGTTCTCTGCTTAAAAAGACTTCGAAAGAAATTCTTGGTAATGAACTGAATGTAAGCCAGGAAGAAATCAAAAATGTACTGGAACCGTGTAAAAATATTGAATCAAAAACGAGCATGGGTGGTCCAAGTAAAGGGTCGGTCAAGAAAATGATTGCCGAAGCCGATTTAGCTTTGACGAGTGAAAAAAAATGGCTGAATGAACAGATCGATCGAGTCGAGAAAGCCTATCAGAAGATACAAGCGGAGGAGGAGAAAATTCTTGGGATAAAGTAATCTGTGCTGTATGTTATTGTATATGCCGGAGCTGCTATAGCACAGGGGAGATTCGAAAAGGGAGGAAGGCCCTGCAACGATGAAAAATTCTAAGAATATGGTTTTTGTCAACGACAACGCTGCTTGTCAAAGTCAAACTAATACTGAGGCAAAGGGGGAGGCTCCTCGTCTTGAACGGGCATTAAAACCCATCCACCTTTGGGCGCTTGCGGTAGGTGTGGTTATTTCCGGCAATTATTTTGGCTGGAGTTATGGCTTTGGGGCCGGTGGACCTATTGGCTTGGCTATCGCCTTGATTCCGGTCACCATTTTCTATATCACCTTTATTTTGTCTTATTCCGAGCTAGCAACAGCCATTCCGCACGCTGGGGGGCCATCAGCCTATTCCCGGCGCGCTCTTGGCAAGTTTTGGGGGTATATAAGCGGCATAAGCTGCTTGATTGAATTTGTGTTTGCCACTCCCGCTATTGCTTTAGCTGTAGGGGGTTATGTTCATAACATTGTCCCGCCTGTTTCCACTATGACGGCTACGGTAGTTGCGCTTTTACTCTTTATTTTTATTAATTACTGGGGTATTAAAGTATCGGCTGTATTTGAACTGGTTGTCACTGTTGTTGCGCTGCTTGGGTTGATGCTATATTGGAGTTTTGCGGCACCATATTTTGAAATTAGCAGAATAATGACTGAACCGCTTCTGCCTAACGGCTACCATGGTATTATGGCGGCGGTGCCTTTTGCAATTTGGTTTTTTTTGGCGGTTGAAGGCGTCGCCATGGCGGCGGAAGAGATGGTCAATCCGCAAAAAGATATTTCCATCGGGTTTTTGTATGGAATGGGCACTCTTTTGATAATGGCGGTTATGACTCTGACTATGACGGCTGGTATCGCCGACTATAATCTCGTCAAGAAAGTCGATTTTCCATTGCCAATGGCCTTAAGTGAGGTATATGGACAAGGGCATTGGAGCGTTGCGCTGATTAATTTTATTGCGCTGTTCGGCTTAGTTGCCTCCCTCCATGGAGTAATTGTCGGCTATTCCCGCCAAACGTATGCCATGGCTCGCAGCGGCTATTTGCCTAAATTTTTAGCGTATATCAATCCAGATCATCATGCTCCGGTATGGGCTCTGATAGTGCCGGGGATGGTCGCCTTGAGTGCCGCATTAACAGGTTTGACTGATATTGTTATCACTATTGCGGTATATGGTTCGGTAATTATGTATCTAATCAGTTTGGTAAGTTTGTTTGTGTTGCGGGCTAAGGAACCAGAACTCAAAAGGCCTTTTAAGGTGCCTTATCCGGTTGTTCCAGCGATTAGTTTCTTAATGGCCATTTTTTGTTTGGTCAGTGTGGTTTATACCACTGTTGAGATCCTGAAATGGGTAGCGCTGGCGTATGGGATTGCGGTCGTGTACTACTTGATCTGGGGGGATAAAGCCATTCGCCCCTTTAACGAAGAGTTCGAAGTATTGGATAGGCTGAATAAATAGAGATTCAAACTGTAAATCGTAGGTGACCTTCTTGTAAAATAAACCAGAGTAACGGAGGGAAATATGCAATGAGAATTGAACAAGACTGTTTAGGTGAATTACAGGTTCCAGCAGATGTTTATTACGGTATCCAAACAGAACGTGCGAAACATAATTTCGATGTGTCGGGGCACACCATTAGCGAATTGCCTACATTTATTCGTTCGATAGCAACAATAAAAAAAGCGGCGGCACTTGCCAATAGAGATATAGGGGTACTGGATGATCAAATAGCCGGCGCAATTTGTCAGGCCGCTGAAGAAATTATTGCTGGTAAGTTTACCGAAGAGTTTCCTGTTGATATTTTTCAAGGGGGCGGCAGTACTTCGACCAATATGAATGTAAATGAGGTAATTGCCAATAGGGCCAATGAGATTCTGACTGGGCACAAGGGATATGACAGCGTTCATCCGAACACCCATGTTAATATGGGACAGTCGACGAATGATGTTATTCCCGCCGCAATGAGTCTGACCTGCTGTATTTATTTAAAAGAACTGATTGATAGTCTGCGGTATTTAGAAAAGCATTTGGCAAAAAAAGTCGATGAATTTAGGCTGATTGTCAAAGTGTCGCGCACATGCATTCAAGATGCCGTGCCTATAACGTTGGGCCAGGAGTTTAGCGGATATTTATCCTTTATTAGGCGTCACATCAGTCAATTCGAGCAGATAATGCATTCCTGTGCAGAGCTGTCTCTTGGGGCAACAGCTGTAGGAACGGGATTAGGGGCTTTTTCCGGATATGTTTCAAAGGTTTACGAGTACTTGACTCGTCTGACAGGCATTCCCGTGAAGGTGAAAGCCAATTTGTTTGATGGACTTCAAAATGCCGATCCTTATCTGCAAGTATCCGGAACTTTAAAAACGCTTGCAACGGGATTGGGTAAAATCGCCACAGATCTCAGAATTATGTCTTCAGGCCCTCGGGCTGGTTTTAATGAAATCGAATTACCCTCCGTACAGCCCGGCTCATCCATTATGCCGGGGAAAGTGAATCCCGTGATGCCTGAATTGATGAATCAGATATGTTATCAGGTTTGCGGTAATGATTCTGCGATTTCCATGGCTGTTGAGGGAGGTGAGTTGGATCTTAACGTGTGGGAGCCATTAATCATAAAATGTCTATCTGAGTCGTTTAAAATTCTAACCCGAGGCATTTTTCGGTTTACCGATTATTGTATTAGCGGTATAAAAGCAAACGAAGCAGTTTGTAAAAGAAATGCGGAATACTCGTTGGCTATTTCAACGGTGATTGCGGCTCTGTTCGGTTACGAAACGGGAACGAAAGTTGCGAAAGAAGCGTATCGTACCGGTGCAACGGTAAAAGAAGTAGCCTTAAAAATGGGTCTATTTACTGAGGAAGAAGCGGAAACGCTAATGGATCCACTGACATTAACGGATCCGTCCAAGAGTAGCGAAATTCTTGCTTTATGTAAGCTGAAATGAGGAAATTTCAAATTCTATATAGAACCATATGAAAAGAACACGCCCCGTCTCAAATCAACTGCTTACTTGCATTGACAAATAGTTATAAATTTCTTATAAACCCCAGGCAGAGTCAATAACTGCCTGGGGTTTATATTTTTTTTGCCTATTTTGCGTTAAGTTTGCCGATATTTATGACAAGAAATCCCGAAACAAGGTAGTATAGCTGCTCGGTTGACAATTGATGCAACTTTACCCCCTTATAGGTCGAAACCAGTTTGGCAGGACTAGCTAAAATATTTTTAAAAGATTTTTTCGACAAACCGCTTTTCAGTAAAGGCGGGGGCTGCCAAATAGAAGAGAAGGTTTAAGGGAAAAGAGAATTGTCGGATTTATACAATATTGATACTCAAATGTTAGGAATGTGCATAATAGGTCGGGATTAGTTTCTTGATTTGGTAAATAATTACAACTAAAATAAGCATAATGAAGCATTTTGGAGAGAGGAGATACTATGAATCGTCTTGCAAAAATTGTATTGCTGATTCTAATAACGATGATGGGCTGCGGCGCAAGCGCATCCGCGCAGGATTACCAACTAGGTGCCGGTGATGTGCTGGGTATCGGGGTATGGGGCTACGACGAATTTCAGAATAAAGAACCTATTATCGTCAGGCCGGATGGCAAAATTGCTTTTCCGCTGCTCGGCGAGGTAGAAGTTGCCGGCAGATCACCGGCTGAAGTATCCGATATACTCACGGCTGGCTTATCGCATTATATCAATACTCCCCATGTTACAGTAAACGTTATGCGTTTTCGCACCACCCGGGTTTATGTGCTAGGAGAAGTAGAGAAACCAGGAATGTACGAAATCGAAAAGCAGCATAATTTGCTGGACGCCATCGGTATGGCGGGAGGATATACTAAAGACGCCGCCAAGAAAAAGGTTTTGATTATTAGGCGGGATAAAAGCGGACAACCAGTTGTCGCCAATGTTCTCAACCTGGTGAGTAAAGGGGACTTATCGCAAAATTATGCTTTAAATGAGGGCGACATCGTTTATCTAGCCAGCAACGGCAGAATCGATTTGCTCAGAGACATACTGCCGGTGATTTCCATCGTTTATCAGGTTCATCAGTTTGATGATTAATACGGAGGTAGAAACAGTGGAAGAAAGTAAACTGGACTTGCAAAATATGATTAAAATAGTAAAACGGCGCCGCAAACTGATTGTTGGCATATTTGCCGGAATTACCCTATGCGCTGCAGCTGTCAGCTTTAGCATGCCTTCCGTTTACGAATCCGAAACAACGTTCAGAGTTAAACAGCCAAACGGCCTGGCGAGTTCGCTGGTGGTTGATATGCCGATAAAAAATCCTGGTGCCGCCGTTCCACTGTTAACATATGCCGAGATATTAAAAAGCCGGACCGTTGTGCAGGATGTAATTGGAAAAACGCAAGCTGTTAATGGGAAAAACCTTGATTACAACAACATGATCAACCGCATCACGACGCAGCCGGTTAAGGATACTGAGATTCTTAGAGTAAAAGTTACAGCCTCGTCGCCGGAGGAGGCGCAGTTCATTGCTCAGACCTTGACAGAATCGTTTAACAGCAAGCTGACAGAGTGGTCCAGATCTGAGCAGGCGGCAGTTCGCAAATTTATCGGCGAGCGTTTAACTCAATCACAAATTAAACTGGAGAAAGCCGAAATCGCCTTGCAGGATTATAAGAGCGTCAATAAATTAACCGATCCCGGTACGGAAACCAAGGCGCTGGTTGATACGCTGTCCACCATTAACAAGTTAGCTGCTGATAGTGCTGTTGCGCAAGCGGCAGCACAAGGCAAGCTGGCGAATGCCCAGCAGGAGCTGGCGGGCGAAACCCCAGGGGCCATTGCTGATAACTTATTAATACAGCAATATAAGGCTAAGCTGAGTGACTTGGAGGTGCAGCTCGTTGAGTTAACTTTAAAATATACGCCGAACCACCCAGCTGTAATCGCTGCCCAGGCAGCAATTCAGGAAACGCAAAGGCGGCTGAATGAGGAAGCCGCCAGTGTCATTAACGCCGAAGCACCTTCCCTGAACCCTATTCATCAATTATTACTGCAAAGCCGGATCACGGCGGAAGCCGAGATTGCCGCTGCCTCCGCGCAGCAGGGGGCTATTGATAGAATTGTAAACCAAAATCAGCAGGAATTAGGCAAGATGCCAATGAAAGAGCGCGGTTTGGCCAAAGTGATGCGTGATGCGACAGTGGCACAGGAAATATATATTATGCTGGCAAAACGCTACGAAGAGGCACGGATCAGCGAAGTAATGCAGCCCACGGATTTACAGCTGATCGACTCCGCTACCCGGCCGGACAGGCCCATCAGCCCTAATAAGGTAAAAATTATTGTGATTGGCGCACTTCTCGGCCTTCTTACCGGTATCGGTCTGGCATTGCTTACGGAATATCTGAATCAATCTGTTCGAACTGCGGATGATGTTAAACGTTATTTTAATCTGCCTGTTTTAGGAAGTATACCGCATTTTGATCAGGAGTATCGAGCGCCTGCGGCCAGTTTGACGGACAAGCTCAGACAAATAACATCAGGCAACATGCAGAAAGGGGTGCAACGATGACGAATAAGCTGAAGCTAATTGTCAATGAACGGGCTAGATCACCGGTAGCCGAAGCTTTCCGTGCCCTGAGAACCAACATACAGTTTTCAAAAGCTGACGGCGAACTTCGCATCATCATGGTTACCAGTCCCGGTCCGGCAGAAGGGAAATCGACTGTCCTTGCCAATATTGCAGTATCCATGGCTCAGGCAGGCAGAAAAGTTTTGATTTTAGACTGTGACCTTAGGAAACCGGTACAACATAGTGCTTTTCGGCTCACGGGCAAAGGCCTGACGAATGCCTTGGCGGAAGGTATGCCGGTCACTAGCTTAATTCAGGAAACAGATATTAAAAATTTACGGGTTGTTACAAGCGGACCGATACCGCCTAATCCTTCCGAACTGCTAGGAACAAGTCAAATGCAGCAGATACTTAACAGCTTGAAAGAGCAGTGCGATGTCCTGCTTATTGACGCCCCGCCGGTTGTCGCGGTAACGGATGCATCGGTGCTGGCCGCCAGAACTGACGGCGTGATACTTGTTGTCAATTCTGGCACCACTCGGCCGGAGATGGTGCAAAAGGCAAAAGACCTGCTCATCAAAGCGCATGGCGATATTCTCGGTGTTGTATTGAATCGGGTGGAAATTGACACAGATCAGGCCGATTACTACTATTACTATGGGAATTGAGCAAGAAATGGAATTAAGTATGGGAAGGTAAAAAAGAGATGCTGAGGGGATTAACTTATCTGCTGAGAGCTTTTTTATATCGAGTGCGGGGAGAATGTACTACCGAGAAGCTGCTTAGCATGGGTATGAGAATTGGGAAAAATTTCAATCGACAGTACGGTGTAATTCTTGATCCATCACATTGCTGGCTTATTTCTATCGGTGATAATGTGACAATCGCACCGCGGGTTCATATATTAGCCCATGATGCCAGCACGTACTTATATCTGGGCTATACAAAAATAGGTAGAGTGAACATAGGAAATAATGTTTTTATCGGTGCAGAAAGCGTTGTATTACCTAATGTAACAATTGGCGATAACGTCGTAATTGGCGCAAACAGCACTGTTACAAAAGACATACCGCCCAATACTGTTTATGCGGGCAATCCTGCCCAATATGTGTCCAGCATCGAGGAGTTTATCAATAAGAACAAGGAACTTAAGAAATATAGGCCTTATTATGGTGAAGAGTATACCGTAAGAAAAAAGGTAACTGGTCAGAGAAAACAAAAAATGGTCGATGAGTTAGCGGAAGGTCCGGGATATGTAGTTTGATTGCTGCAATGGGAGGTATTTCCTGAAGCTGAGAAGGGATGAACGTTACATGGAGTCAAAGAAAGTTTCGGTGATTATGGGAGTATATAATTGTGAAAACACAGTAAAGGAAAGTATTGATTCAATCATAAACCAAACTTATACTAACTGGGAATTCATTATCTGTGACGACGGTTCTTCGGATAATACATATAAAATTGCGCTGGAATATGCACATCAGTATCCGGATAAGATCAGATTGATAAAAAACGAGAAAAATCTTCGTCTGGCAGCGACGTTAAATCACTGTCTGGAATACGCAACGGGTGAATATGTTGCCCGGATGGACGGAGATGATATATCTCTCCCCGCAAGGTTTAAGACGCAGGTCGCTTTTTTGAATGCCAACCCTCAATATCAAGTCGTTGGCACACAAATGATCACGTTTAATGAAACCGGCGATCAAGGAATCAGAGGGGGAATTGAAAAACCAGATAAAACATACCTCAGATATACCACTCCATTTGCTCATGCTACGATCATGATGCGGAAGGATGCTTATGATAAACTTGCCGGCTATAAGGTGGATAAAGAAATAACAAGATGCGAAGATGTTGATTTATGGTTTAGATTTTTTAAGGAAGGATTGCAGGGCTATAATATACCAATTCCTTTATATAAAGTCAGGGAAGGGATTCAGGATTTTAAACGCAGAAAATTGTCATACGCAATTAATACAGCTAAAGTTTGTTATAAAGGTTATAAATTATTAGATTATCCCAAAAAATATTATATTTTTGCCTTAAAACCAATAGTATCCAGCTTAATACCGCCCAAATTGCTGAAGTACTATCATAATCTGAAAGAGGCGAAATAAAAAATTGAGAGGTAAATACGATGTCTGTGCTGTGGATAACACTCGCTATAGTTTTTATAAGCGGATATTTTGCCCGAAGGTACAATGGCAATGTTGCTGCAATAGACGGCGTTATTCTTACTTCCAACAGGCCCAATAAGGGCTTGGCCTTTATCGCTGCTGCAGCACTGGTTTTAGTCTCAGGCCTACGCAACAATATCGGCGATACTGGCTACTATATATATGGTTTTGTTCATTCTATACCATATAAGGGTGAGCCGGGTTTTGATGTTTTTCAAAGTCTTATCAAAGAGCTCATCTCCAATGACCCGCAAGTTTTTATATTCATATGTGCTTTGATTACCAATGCATTGATCGTGCTTGTATTTTATAAATACTCCGCTATGTTCGAGCTCAGCCTGTTTCTCTATATCACCACCGGTAATTATTTAGTTACGATGAATGGCATCAGACAATGTCTGGTATCGGCAATAGTATTTTTAGGGACTCAACTTATTGCAACAGGGAAATGGCTGCCTTTCTTTATTCTCGTCGGCTTAGTAAGTACGATTCATACGTCGGCGTTGATCTTTATTCCCGTCTATTTTTTTGTCAGATTAAAGCCATGGAGCAAGCTGATTAGTATCACACTGATCGCAGCTATCGTTGTTCTCTTATTATTTGATCAAATTGGCGCTTTTTTGTTAGGTACTTTCGACGGTACTCAATATGCTGGTTATGAAAAATCAATACTTGCAGCAGGCGGCGGGGCCAATATACTCAGAGTATTTGTTGGGGCTGTCCCGGTGATATTAGCCTATTTAGGGAGAAAACAAATTGAAAAAAATAATGATAAATTTGTCAATATACTCATTAACTTTAGTGTATTAAATCTTACTTTTTATGTTTTAGCTGTACAAAACTGGATTTTCGCCAGAATGAATGTGTATTTTGGTTTGTATGGGCTGCTGCTTTTACCGTGGCTAATAAAAAAACTGTTTGATAAAAAAACGAGCGCAATTGTCTATGGCAGCTGCGTGCTATTGTATATCATTTTTTGTTATTTCGAGCTGGAAAGTTATTTGAGTTATTGGGGAATTGGATATAGAAGTGATTTTATCGGACTTTAATATAGGGGATAATGTCCATCCGTCTCTCAGTATCCATTATTTAGCTAGGGTAAGTTTGTACGCAGGACTAAGAAAAGAGGCATTATTCTCTTTGGAAGCGGGAGAAAATGAAGAAAAGGATATTATTTTTTATACCGGATTTAAGGTATGGCGGAGCTGAAAAAGTTTTAGTAAACCTTTTAAATAATTTAAGCAGAAATAAATATGAGTTATCTTTGCTCACTCTTTTTGATGAGGGAGTTAATAAACAGTATCTAAAAAAAGATATTCATTATAAATATATATTTAAAAGGGTATTCAGGGGGAATACTTATTTATTGAAAATATTTACGCCTACGTTTCTCTATAAATTATATGTGAAGAAACATTACGATATAGTCGTAGCTTATTTAGAGGGAATCCCATCACGGGTGTTCAGTGGCTGCGCTGATAACTCTATAAAAAAGATTAGCTGGATTCATACGGAAATGACAAATCCGCAAAAATTTATGGGACCTTACCGTTCTTTTGCAGAAGGTATAAAGTGTTATCAAAAGTATGATGCCATTGTAGGAGTTTCTCAGACTGTAGTTGAGTCGTTTAAAAGAGGGACAGGCATACACGAAAAATTGTATGTTAAATATAATACCGTTGAAACGGAACAAATCAGAGCGAAAGCTTGTGAATCGGTTGATGATGTTATCTTTGAGAAAGATGTGATTAATCTTTGCTCGGTGGGAAGATTAATCAAAGAAAAAGGATATGAACGATTGCTTAGACTACATAAAAAACTTATTAACGACGGAATTTTATTCCATTTATATATTTTAGGACGAGGTGAATATCGGACAAGACTGGAAAAGTATATTGCGAACAACAATCTCTCCCATAGTGTTACCTTGTTAGGCTTTAAAGAGAACCCTTATAAATATGTTAGAAGTGCGGATCTATTTGTGTGTTCTTCCTATAAAGAAGGCTTTAGCACCGCAGTGACGGAAGCGTTAATCGTGGGGACCCCGGTCATAACAACGCTTTGCTCGGGAATGGAAGAAATGCTGGATTGTGGTAAATATGGGGTAATTGTTGAGAATAATGAAGCAGCATTGTATGAAGGTTTAAAAAAACTACTTACAGATAAAGAATTACTGGCTGCCTATAAAGCTAAGGCAAACCAGCGGGGCAAACAGTTTGAAACAAAAGCCACGATTGGCGAAGTAGAGAAACTATTTGATGAAATATAGGGGGGCAAAGGATATAACGGAACTTATTGATAATTTCCAGGCAGACAGACACAGGCGGCCGACGGTTAGTGTTATTATGCCGGTCTATAACGTAGAAAAGTATATTTCTAAAGCCATTGAAAGTGTACTCGGCCAAACATACAGAGATTTTGAGTTAATAATTGTAGACGACGGCTCACCTGATAGAAGTGGAGAAATAGCAGAAGAGTATGCAAAAAAGGAGGATGCAATCCGCGTTCTGCATAAAGAAAATGGGGGGCTGTCAGACGCCAGGAATGCCGGTATAGTTGCCGCCAAAGGGAAATATACAGTATTCATGGATAGCGATGATTATCTGGAGGACAATTTATTGGAACAGGCAGTTTATGCTGCCGAAGAACAGCAGGCGGATGTTGTCATGTTTGGCTATTTTATTGATCGTATTAATGCGGCAGAGCAGTTAGCAGATCGGGAAACTATTTATTATCCATATGGCATTTATGAATATGCCGATTTAAAAAACATACAGATTAATGCTAACTTACTACAAATGGTTGGCTATGCATGGAACAAAATGTATCTTTCACAGTTGTTAAAACAAAATAATTTTATGTTTACCAAGGGATTATCGGTGGTTGAGGATATTGTCTTTAATTCAGCCGTATTTTCAAAGTTAAAAAAACTAATAATTATAGATAGTCCTTTATACCATTACATACATAGAGAAAGAAAAACTCTGGTGAATATGTTTCATAAAGATGTATTTATACTGCATAAAAAGGGCATAACGAGCAGGAAGAAACTATTTGAAGCGTGGGGAATCAATCAAAATACGATTAATGAATTTATTAGTTTTGGCCATATTAGCGGAATTAGATATTGCTGTGCCAATATGTTTTATTATAAAAACGAGTTGAAATTAAAAGAAAAATATAACTATATAAAATTAATGTTAAACGATCAATTTACCAGGCAGATGATACAAAGTGTTCGCAGTAAGAATAAAACTGATTTAATCATGAAATATATTACTAAATACAGATTGAATATATTGCTGCTTATGTTATATAGCTATAATGCCAGAAAGAAATTGAAAAGCTGGGCAAAATAATGATAAAAGAAGTTAAGCAACTGATACCGATAAATATAAAGTATTACTTAACGTATTTGCTAAGTTCACAGCGCGATACCTTTTTTGAAAGGATAAAAAGAGAAAAAAAAATAATTGTAACCCTGGCGGCTGACTATGGGAATTTAGGCGATGTTGCTATTACGTATGCCCAAACTAGATTTTTAGAAACGACATACCCGGAGTATAAAATTATAGAGCTGCCAATTAGTGAAACTTTTTCAAAAGTAAAAGCGTTAAAGCACATATGCAGTAAAGAGGATATTATAACGATTGCCGGCGGCGGCAATATGGGAGATTTATATAATGAAATCGAAAATTGCCGGCAATTCATTATAAAACAATTTCCCGACAACAAAATTATTTCATTTCCGCAAACGATAGATTTCTCTAAAACAGAACACGGCAATAGAATGCTTGAAAAGACGATTAAAATATATTCTCAGCATAAAGATCTTACTCTTATAGCTCGGGAAAAAGTTTCCTATCATTTAATGAAAAAGTACTTTGGCAGTAATACTGTTTTAACTGCTCCGGACATTGTTATGAGTTTAGAGAAGACAGAACCGCAATTTGAGCGGCATGGCATTCTGTTATGTTTAAGAAATGATGAAGAAAAGCTGATCGCGATGAATAGCCAAGAAAAGCTTATCAGCAGACTAAAAAAATTATTCGATGATATACAATATTATGACACCCATATAGGTAAATCCAATATGTCGGTACAAGAAAGGCAGGTAGAACTGGCGGCAATATGGGAAGCTTTCAAAAAAGCAAAAGTAGTTGTTACCGATCGATTGCATGGCATGATTTTTTGCTATATAACAAAAACTCCGTGCGTAGTATTCCCGAATCGTAATCATAAAATCAAAGCGTCGTTTGAATGGATTAAAGACTGCAAATATATAAAGTTTTGTGAAGAATATGAGGCGGATACAGTATCACAATATATTACTGCGGCAGCAAATATTGATCAAAGTAACATGGATAAGCCAAAATTGGCCCCATATTTTAACTGCATATCACAGACTTAAAAATCCAGATTTATGGTAGACAAGTAGTTTTAAAATGTTGATTGCCATGGAATAAGCGGGGAGATAGCGTGAAGATAAAAGTTTCAATTGTAGTACCGGTATATAAAACCGAAAAATTTATCCATAGATGTATAGACGCATTAATATGCCAAACCTTAACAGATATAGAAATAATTTTAGTTGATGACGGCTCACCGGATAATTGCGGTAAAATTTGTGAAGATTATGCGAAACAAGACAAGCGAATTAAAGTGATTCATAAAAAAAATGGTGGACTTAGTTCGGCAAGAAATACTGGAATCAGAGAAGCTAGCGGCGAATATATTGGCTTTGTTGACAGCGATGATTATGTCGAACAAACTTTTTGCGAGTGTATGTATAAAACAGCAAAAAAATTTAATATAGATATTGTTAATTGTGATTATTATTGGGAAAGTGAAACATCAGAAGCAAGAAGCAGCAGTTTAAAAAAAGATAAAGTTATTTATAATGAAGAAATCTTAGAATATCTTAAGAAAGCTCACGCGACAACAATAATTTGGTTTGTATGGAGGAATATATACAGAAGATCCTTTCTTATAAAGAATAATATTTTTTTTGCCGAAGAAGTTAGATTTGGGGAGGATTCAATTTTCAACTTATATGCATTTTACTATGCAAAATCGCTGTATTCTGTAGATAAATGTTTATATCATTATATATCAAACCCGAACGGTCTAATTCAGACAAAGTATAAGGAAAATTTACTGGAAAAATTTTATATTCAATATAAGGTGAAAGAACTTTTTTATAAAATACCATATTTGGCGGATATTGAATACAGGCAGGATTTCTGCAGAAATAATATTGAGCATTCATTAATCCTCCTATTAACAAATACGTATAATATCGCACATAAAGATTATTTGCAGCAGTTAAAGCAAATAAGAGAAAGTGAATTTATACAACAAAGTTTTAAAAATTACAAACCATCGGGCAATTTATCAAAGAATATGCAAATGGTAATTTGTCTATTTGAACATAAGCTGTATTTTTTGATTAATTTACTTTTTAGGCTAAAAAAGATGACGTCAATGTAAATGGTATTATGACAGGGAAAGGAATGAAAATAAGGTGCACAGATCAAGAGAGCGGGCATTAATTGTTTTTTCCGTCACGATTCCTGACACCATGGGTTTTTTCAGCGGTCAAATCCAATATTTAATTGATTCCGGATTCGACGTAGCAGTAATATGCTCTCCGGGATGGCACAATGAAACCGCTGCGCAATATTATCCGCTAGCAATGGAACGTGAAATATCCCTCGGCAAAGATTTCGTTAGCCTTATCCGCCTTATAAAGCTATTAGTCACTTTAAAGCCTGACAGTGTTTGTGCCGGAACTCCCAAAGCAAGTTTTCTGGCAGGGATTGCCGCGTTTGTGGCTCGGGTGCCGGTTCGGGTTTATATGTGCCTTGGACTGCGCCTGGAAACGACAAAAGGGTGGAAGCGCAATGTCTTACTCATAACTGAGCGTGTTACATCCGCCTGTGCTACAAGAATTTGGTGTATTAGCCAAAGTGTCAAGAATCGTTTGTTAGAATTGGGCTTGGCGGATCCCCGGAAAATAGACCTTCTGGGGTACGGCAGCGTTAATGGGATAGATCTAAAGAAATTTCAGCTGTATCAAACAATGGGGGAACGCGACGCCTTATTAAAAAAGCACTCCATTCCGCCTAATTCTTTTGTAATTGGCTTTGTTGGCCGTTTAACAAAAGACAAGGGTGTGCCGGAGGCGCTGCTGGCATTTAATGAGCTGAAACAAACCTTTGATAATATATTTCTGGTTTTAGTTGGCAGCTTCGAGGCGGGCGATCCTTTGCCCGAGCAAACTTTAGAACTAATTCATCGGGATCAAAGAGTTATTTTAACTGGTTTTGTTACCACGGTTAAGGATTATTACCACCTCTTCGATCTGCTGTGGCTGCCAAGCCACAGGGAGGGAATGGGTGATGTACTGCTGGAGGCAGCTGCTTCCGGACTTGCTGTTGTGGCTTGTCGAACAACCGGGATTATTGATGTGGTGGATGATGGTAAAACGGGCTTCTTAGTGCCGGTAGGGGACAGTACATTGCTGGCGGAGCGCACCAAGCTGCTGCTGCTGGACAGAGCCTTAGCCATCAAAATGGGCCAGGAAGCGAGACGAAGCGTAGAACAACGGTTTAATCAGCAAAAGGTATGGGAAGGTATGAAAAATTATCAACAAGGGCTGCTTAAACAAGTATATAAGCGCGATTACATGCACTAACAAGGGGAGGGTAACTTGATAAATATTGGAAATATAAAAAAAGAAATTATCAACAATAAAGCTCGTGTCAGTGCAGAGATTGCCATTGAGGGGTATAATAAGATTTTATTTTTCGAAACTAAAAAAGAGAATGTTGAATATTTATGCGCTGATAAAGCAGATGGGTTTTTATTAGGATTATTAATTGCTGCACTAAAAATGCATTCGGATATAACGGTAGAATTTCCTGTTTCCGAAAGACTGTTATATGGACTCACTACTGTGCTAATACCCGCATTAGTCAAGATGAACTCTGAATTCCAAAGTATTAATATCTATGCCAGGCATACAACCGCCGCTAAAAAGTCAAATAAATTTGCCGGAGTTGCCACGGGCTTTTCCTGTGGCGTAGACTCATTTTACACTGTTTTGAAAAATATTGGAGCGGATATTCCCGGTTCCCATAGGCTGACTCATTTAGTGCTGTTTAATACCGGCAACTTTGGTTTAGAATATGAAACTTCATTAAGAGAATTTCAAAAGCAGATTCAGTATATTCAACCGGCATGCAACTCATTAAAGTTACCGCTGCTATGGTTAAATTCAAACTTAATGGAGTTTGTCAAATTCCCATTTGGGCAGGTACATACATTTTGCAATATCGCTGCCGCGCTGATATTGCAAAATTTAATTAAAACCTATTATTATTCATCAGGCTATTCTGTCGGTGCGTTTAAATTGAATTTTTCGGATAGTTCGCATTATGATTTGATTAACGAAATTGCTTTAAAGACAGAGGACTTTGAAATGGTATCATTCGGCGGATTGATTTCCCGATTTGATAAGACGAAATATATAATTAATTCTGCCAGTGTAAATAAAAATTTAAATATATGTGTAGATTCAGCGAGAGCAAGAAAAGAATTTAATAAAATTAATTGTTCAAAATGTTATAAGTGCATTCGTACCATGACCACTCTGGATGTACTTGGGGAATTACGGAATTATGACAATGTATTTGATTTGAGTACATATTATAACAAAAAAAATAAGTATTGGGGGCAGCTTAGATATATAAAATGGAGGACTAAAGACGAATTTGCGGCAGATATTATTTCGCAGGCAAATAGATTAAAGTACCCTATTCCCAAATTGTCATATCTTTGGATGATAATACAGGGAATAAAAAATCAAATAGATAAAGTAAAAGAATCAGGCAATGTTTGACATTCAGCTAAACTTATTATACGGGGAATTGCATATATGAATGCGGGAACAAGAACTATAAATTCTGTGAGGAATATAATAGTTAGTCTAAGCTATCAATTGATATTGCTATTTCTAAGTTTTATGTCAAGAACAATATTTATTAAAACGTTAGGAGCAGAGTATTTAGGCATAAATGGTCTTTATTCTAATATTTTATCAGTCTTATCTTTGGCGGATTTAGGCATAGGAAGTGCGATAATATATTGTATATATAAGCCGCTGGCAGAAAATGATATAGCAAAGATAAGCGCATTGATGAATTTTTATAAGCGAATCTATCGGTATATTGCGATTGCAGTAGGTGTTATTGGCATTGCACTGGTGCCGTTCTTGGACATCCTGGTCAAAACGGATACACCTATCCAAAACCTTGAACTTTATTATGTATTGTTTTTAAGCAATACGATTATGAGCTATCTTTTTATTTATAAGTCGGCAATTATAATTGCCGATCAGAAACTATATTTGATAAAAATATACTCATTTGCTTTTGAAATTATAAGATTTATTTTCCAAATAGTGATTCTTGTTACCACACATAATTATATGCTGTATTTAATTGTTCAATTGCTATGTACTTTCTTGAACAATTTATTTATTGCCTATAAGTCAAATAAGCTGTATCCCTACATAAAGAATGCAGCAAGACGATTAAATAAAGCCGAAAGGGGAAATATTATTGAAAATATAAAATCCATGTTTTTATATAGGATTGGCGGTGTAATCTTAAATAGTACTGATAATATTTTTATTTCAAGTATGATAGGTACCGTTTGGGTTGGAATTTATTCGAATTATTTCTTAATTGTAGGTGCGGTACAAGGGTTTACCGAAATTGTGTACTCATCAATTAGCGCGAGTGTAGGTAATCTCAATGTGAGTGAAGATATGAAAATTAAAGAGAAATTATTTAGAGTTATAGATTTTTCGACATTTTGGCTGTATGGGTTTTGCAGTATATGCTTCTTCGTACTGCTAGATGACTTTATAACGTTATGGCTGGGGAAAGAGTTTTGCTTGGGGTTGCCTATTGTAGTTGCAATCCTATTGAATTTTTATATTCCAGGTATGTTGCGGAGTACTGCTTTGTTTAGAGATACAACGGGATTATTTAAACAGACTAAATATGTTTTTTTGATTACAGCGGTTATAAATTTGGGGTTGTCATTTTTTTTAGGGCTGCATTTTGGGTTGGCTGGAATTCTATATGCAACAGCAATTTCAAGAATGTTGACAAATGTTTGGTTTGAGCCGATGATGTTATATAAAAAATATTTTCAAAAAAGTTCTCAAAAATATTTTAGTAAACAGGTATTATATTTTGCGTTGCTTTGTATAATCTGCGGACTGATTTCTTTTATAGCATCGTTTTTCAATGACGGCTCTGTCGCTGCCTTTATTAAGAAAATGATACTATGCTTATTAATACCCAATGTTATCTTTGCTATTTTATTTTATAGAACCGATGAGTGTAAGTACTTAATCGAAAAATATTATGTCATGTCACACAGCAGACGCGGCCAGCATATGTTGAAGTAAGTGATAAATGCTAAAGGCACAGGAGGAAAGCTGTTATGGATGACATAAAAAATATATACGCTATAGATCCTAAAAAATGGAATATTTATCCAGACGGAACGCATTCCTTGGAAACCGCAGCAGGCATTAACAATGCATTGCAATATGCCTGCGACAACAAGTATAATGGAGGATACTTATCTAGTGGCACCTATCTTATTGACGCCGTATCCCACCCCATATTAATTCCTGATAAATTATCATTTTATATGCATGCTGACTGTATTTTGCAAGCGGAAACAACATTTCGTCCTTTATATAGTATTGTAAAGCTGGTCAATTGCAGCAATTTAGAAATTAGAGGGGGACAGATAATCGGTGATACGACAGAGCACATATTTTATTTAACCAGTTTATTTGAATCGGGCAGCATCAATGAGACTACCGGCGCAACTGCTGCGGATTCCACTAAAATTAGGACAATAAATTTTTTGGATTCTTCAATATACAATAATTTTTTTGATGAAAACTTTTTTTTAATACAAAAAAACAGCTCGATTGCCTCAAGCGTTTGTGATGTATACCAATATGACGCGAATGGAGTTTTCATAAGTAAAATTACCGGGGTTACACTACAAACGGATGTATATTCAGCTAATGCGCAATTAAAAGATGCCAATGCTGTAAAATTTAAAATCGTCATAACACAGGCAGACCCTGCAGGCGCGCAAGTATATATGCGGAATGGCATCTATCCTACACACGAATTTGGCTATGGGATACAGTTATTGCAATGCACAGATATTAAAATCGCCGATTGTTATATAGGAAAATGTACCGGTGATTCGATTATTTTTGATCACAGCCCAGCCTATGCAAATCCTAATACAGGGATAGTTGTAGATCATTGCGTTTTAGACGGCAGCAGGCGGCAAGGGATTTCGATTGTCAGCGGGCAATATATAACGATTATAAATAATGCCATTAAAAACATAAAGGGGACAGATCCTCAATATGGCATTGATATAGAAGATGAGACAGGGTATGGCAACGATATTTTAATCGAAAATAATCGTTTTACAGGTAATAATCATGGAGATGTAAATAATTTCAATGGCAGAAATGTTATTATACGTAACAATACGATGCAAGGTGGTGTCGGGGGTATTAATACTTACGCAATAGCTAATGTATATGGCTATAATTCTATTTATGAGGATAATATTATTACCGGGTTCGGAACGGGTGTGGGTATAGCGTGTAATTCGGGCGCAAAGGACTACTCCGCTAAGTGGTTTATTGTTAAAGGCAATATAGTAAAAGGATTTTCGCGAGGTATAGGGATAGGCAAGGCAAATACGGCAATTGTAGAAAATAACCATATAGAGAATTGTGAGAACAGCATTACATTTGATAACATAAATTATTTATTTGTTAAAGGCAACACTTATTACAATAACACTTATACTAACTATGACTGGTTAGGTACTATTGCAGATGGCAGTATAGCCGGCGAATCAATTTATAATTCAACAGTCCTATTAGCTAAAAATATACCAGTAGTATCCTCATCTTTCTTTTCTTGTTTACTATCTGGCTGCGTGGCGGATGCAGATGCTGTCTTTTCAAATTGTATTTTTAATGCGATGGCTGCTGACCAAACTAAGCAGTTAATAGCCTACGATGGCAATTTTAAGTTTAAAAATTGTATTTTTAAAGGAACTATTAGTAATGTTGCAGGTAAAAATGCTTATTATATTATTGCCGGCAATCGAGTAACATTTGAGGGGTGCACGATAGAAACCAATGCCTGTCAGTTTTTATGGGTGTATAAGGATGCTTTGCTAAAGGATTGCAATATAAAAATGAATGCAGCAACGCCGATAACCCTGATTAAATCTGTTGCGTTTGACCCAGCCGTATTCATAATTCAAAATTGCAACTTTAGAAATACGGGTGCAAATAGTATAACTATTGATTTGGGTTCCACGGTTTCAGCTTCTTATTTTATCAATAATGTAAATCAGGGGTCAATCATATTAGTCAAACAATCAACCCATACGGAGGTTAATACTGTAACAATAGCTTAAAGTTTTGGCACGGTTTTGACGCGGCTAAAATTTTGCAGAAATCACTTTTACGCAATGAAGGCTTACAAAGGTTCTATTTATTCCATTTATAACCGCATCTTCTACATTTATAGCTTAATCCTCCGATTAAGCGTTCTTGCAGGGGATGTTTTTCTTTACAGATTGGACAACATAAAGGGCAGTCTGGATTTACGCAAATTTGAGTGAGACCTAATAAAGATGTTTTCATTTCCGCATTGCAAATAGAACATTTCATTATAAATCAACCTTTTTATTTCAATTTTAACATAAAAGCCCGGAAGACGACAGATGCAAGGGAGCGGTTTGTTAAGGGCTCAACTGGAATAATAAGCTTGCTGATTAGCAGAAGCGGGAAATAAAAATAGTAATTGCAAAAAAAATACAATTAATATAAAATAAGGGTAATATTGGGAATCATATAGAAAAGCAACTGTAATGATAGTAACTGAGAAAATTATATAGCTGCAAAGACAAGATGCTTGATTGTTGTAATGTATTCGGGGAGATGATTCCGATATCACTAAATGACAGAGTAGAATGGGTCGATACTGCCAAAGGAATCGGTATTATTCTGGTTGTGCTGGGGCATATTTGGCTGATGAGGGAAGGCTATAATTATATTTATTCTTTCCATATGCCATTATTCTTCTTTTTATCAGGCTACATAGTCAATTTTGCAAAGTATGATGGTTTAAGGCAGTTTATAGTGGTGAAACTGAATGGTCTGGTCATACCATATTTCTGGTTTTCTTTCTTTACTTATTTATATTGGGTCCTTGTTGAGAGAAAGTTTTCCGGCAATGAGGTCAGTCCCGCAGCTGCATTTATAAATATTTTTATTTCTCCCGGCGCTGACCAATATTTGCCTCATAACCCTGCACTATGGTTTTTAACCTGCTTATTTATTGTTGCAATTGCCTTTTATGGAATGGCAAGCAAGCAAAAACTGCTGCATATAGGTATTTTGCTCTTGCTGAGCTCAACTGCAGGCTATGCTGCAACTTTGTATTTGCCAAGTTCCTTTCCCTGGAGTATTGATGTGGCACCAACTGCTATTGTATTTTATGGGATGGGGTTCATTATAAAAAAAATGAAAGTAACATTTATAAAATCCAGCTGTAGGCGGTTGTGGGTGCTTTGCTGCTGTGTACCGGCAGGATTTATAATTTCACAGCTTAATGGCAGTGTCGTTATGGCAGACAACGTGTATGGCAATTACTTATATTTTTATCTTGGGGCATCTTTGGGAATAACCAATGTTGTCATTATTGCGATGCTTTTTAGAAAAAACAGGGCGTTGTCTTATTTGGGACAAAATTCCCTGATTATTTTAGCCTTGCATTTTCCCATTAAAAGAGCAGTTGCGAGTCTTACCAGCAAAGTTTTAGATATGCCGTTGGTACAAATGAAAGAGTCATTTTTGATCAGTGGAATTGACACTGTAATTACAATTTTGTTTTTGCTGCCGTTTATCTATTTAATTCGCCGTCAATTATCGTTTATGCTGGGCAGAAGGCCTGCGAGAAATAGGATTGCGGAGGGGGCAGGGCTTTCGTGAAAAATTTATTGATTATTGGTGCAGGGGGGTGTGGCCGGGAAGTTTTTCAGTGGGCCAAAGACATTCAAAGCGAGAAACAAATCTGGAATTCCATCCGCTTTTTGGATGATGATCCGCAGATGTTAAACAGCTTTGAACTGCAAGAGGCCATGGCGGGGACGATTAAGGGCTATCAGCCCTGTGCCGGTGATGAGATTATTTGTGCTATCGGCGATCCGGTTACTCGACTTGCACTATGTAACGATTTTAAGAGAAAAGGGGCAATTTTTGCGAATGTAATTCATCCAACCGTGATTATAGCGGATGATTCCCGCATTGGCACAGGTGTGATTATTTGTCCGAGAACGATCATTTCAACTAACGTTCAAATCGGTGATTTTGTTTTAATCAATACGTTTTGTGTGGCGGGACACGACGTTACAATAGAACAAAGCTGTACATTGAGTGCTCAGTGTGACTTGATGGGAGGTGCTTACTTGGAGGAGGCAGTTTTTCTGGGAAGCGGAGCCAGGATATTTCCCGGCATGCGTGTGGGCAAACAATCTAGAATTGGCGCGGGAAGTGTGGTAATCCGGAATGTCCCGTCCAATGTCAGCGTCTTTGGTAACCCGGCTAAACAAATTTATTAAAAATGATGCGTGGAAGGGTGGGATTCAATGTTTCATGAATATTTCGGGACAATGGTGGATTAAGCTGGTACGGAGGTTTAGATAGAATATCATTGTGTTGATTCAGGACAAGCTGAAGGAGTGAGGGAGGGAACGGGATGAAGCATACGGTACTGGAATATCTCCTACAGACGGTTGAGCGATATGGTGATAAAACCGCTGTTGTTGATGGCGAACGCCGGATGACATTCGAGCAGCTTACTATTGCCGGCAAAAAAATAGGCTATTATTTGTATTTAACTTATAAATCTAGCGGGCAGCCGGTAGCCGTATTGCTGCCCAAGAGCGTTGACGGCCTGACAGCTTTTTTGGGAATTTTATACAGTGGCAATTTCTATGTACCCTTTGACGAACAGTTGCCTGGACTCAGGCTAAAACGGATGATTGATAATTTACAGCCAATGGCAGTCATTACAGCTCCGGAATATGAGACGAAGCTGCTGGCCGCCGGCGTTAACCAGGAGCAGCTGGTCATGCTTGAAAAAGCTGCAAGTCAGGGGAACCGGTATGATGGTAAAGTACTGGAGACGATTCTGGCACAAGTAGTTGATACCGATCCGGTTTATATTATCTATACGTCAGGCTCAACCGGCGCACCTAAGGGAGTGGTGATATCCCATAGGGGCGTGATCGACTATATTGACTGGGCAGTACGTTGCTTCCAGGTGGATTCGAAGACCGTTATTGGCAATCAATCGCCGTTTTATTTTGATAATTCAACATTGGATATTTACTTGTGCCTGGCCGCAGGGGCAACCCTTGTGCTCATTCCCGCCCAGTATTTTGTTTTTCCGGCGAAACTGATGGAGTACGTCAATGTTATGAAGATTAATTTCATTTTCTGGGTGCCCTTTGTTCTGGTCAATGTGGCCAATCGGCGTATTTTGGAAAGTACGGCGGGTTCCACTCTGACCAAGATTTTATTTGCCGGCGAGGTAATGCCCAATAAGCACCTTAACTACTGGCGCAGGTACATACCGGATGCTTTGTATGCTAATTTATATGGTCCGACTGAAATCACGGTGGACTGTACCTATTATATTGTCAAGCGGGAATTTGCCGATCAGGAACCATTGCCTATCGGCATACCGTGCTGTAACAGTAATATTTTGGTGCTTGACAATGAGGGCCGGCCTGTGGCGGGGCATGAACCGGGCGAACTATGCGTCCGGGGAAGTTCACTTGCGCTAGGCTACTGGAATGATCCGGATAAAACAAAAGCTGCGTTTGTGCAAAATCCACTTCACGATCATTATCCTGAACGCATCTATCGTACCGGCGATTTGGTGTATTATAACGATCATAAAGAAATTATGTACATAAGTCGGAAGGACCATCAAGTAAAACACCGGGGATACAGAATTGAGCTGGGGGAAATTGAAAATGCTGCGCTCAGTCTGCGGGAGGTGGAACATGCCTGCGTGGTTTACAATAAAAACCGGCAGGAGATTGTCCTGATTTATCGGTCATTAAGGACGCTTAGTATAGAATATATTCGGAAAAATTTGCTGCCGCTGCTGCCAAAATACATGCTGCCTGCAGTTGCTTATCAATTGAATGAGATGCCGCTTAATGCCAATGGGAAAATTGACCGGCCGGTTTTGGAGAGCAGGTATGGAGGCTAGATGGATGAATTTTAAACAAGTGATCGTCCTGGGGTCGGGTAAAATAGCGGTTGAGTGCATAGACAGCCTTGTGGGGTATACGATTAAGGTGATCGCTGTTGAACAGGAAGAGCAGCCAATATCTTTTGTTCGGGTCATTGGGAGGAAGTATGGCCTGGAGTATCACCGGATTACAAATAAACAGGATCTAACGGAATATCTGGACAGAATTGAGGCGGAAACGCTGGTGATTAGTGCGAATAATAATTATCTTTTCCCAGCGAAGATATTGAGAAAGAAAAACTTCAGCGTCGTCAATTTCCATAATGCGCTTTTACCGGATTATCCCGGGAGAAATGCGCCAACCTGGGTAATTTTCAACGATGAAAAAACAACGGGAATTACTTGGCATTTGGTGGACGAAGGGGTGGATACCGGCAATATACTCAGTCAAAAAACAATTGGGATCACTCCAACGGTGACGGCATTAGAATTGACTAAACAATGTATGGACGCTGGGGCTGAGGCCTTCCGCGAGATGCTGCCAGGAATACTGGAAGGTCAATTTTCCGGTAATATTCAGGATGTGAAGCAAAGAAAGAATTTCCATTATGCCAAGGATATTCCCAATAATGGCTATCTGGAAGTTTCCTGGTCATTGGACAAGGTATCTGCTTTTTTGAGATCGCTTAATTACGGTAGAGCTCAGCTTTTTCCACCGTCTAAGGTAGTACTGCTGGGACAGCGGTACTTCATTAAAAAGTACCGCATTATAGCGGCGATAACGCCGGAATACCATATGGATTTATGCGAAAAAGAAATAATTTTACAGGATGGCCAGAGGCGGATTCACATAGCGCTTCAAAGGGCACAAGAAGATGAGGTGGAGGAACAGGAAAATGGAGAAGCTGAGAAAGTTGCTGCAGGAAATCAGACCGGAGATAAATTTCACGGAGACGGAGGCGGGAGACTTCATACAAGCTGGGATACTGGATTCCTTTGATATCGTAATGCTTGTTTCGGCTATAGATGAAGCTTACAGCATATCGATTAACGGACTTGATATTGTGCCGGAAAATTTTACTGATCTGGCGAGCCTTCAAAAATTAGTGCTGAAGTACGGAGGACAGCCATGAATTTTACTTTTCAGCATAAACGAATTAGTGGAGTTCTGACTGTTTTGCCTCACAATGAAATAAAGTTTGAAGACGAGATGAATCAGTATAATTTCCCTTTAGAAAATACACTGCGACTCAAGCAGATTATGGGTTATGACCGGCATCGAATTGCTGAGCCGGGAGTCTGTGTTTCGGATTTATGCATATTCGGACTGAGATCACTGCTGGTTCGTGGTTTGGTCAACAAGAACGACATTGACGCTCTTATTCTTGTCACGCAAACGCCGGACTACCTATTGCCGCCTACCAGCAATACTATCCAAGGAAGATTGGGCCTCAAGCAAGATATATTCTGTCTGGATATCAATCAAGGCTGCGCCGGCTATATCATTGGACTGATTCAAGCATTTATGCTGTTAGAGCAAGATGCGGTCAAAAAGGCTGTGGTACTAAACGGGGATATTCTCAGTCGAAAAACTTCCTGCAGGGATCGGAACAGCTATCCGTTGATTGGCGACGGAGCAGCGGTGACTATAGTGGAAAAGACTGATCAGGATAACACCATTTATGCGAATATCAAGATGGACGGCAGCCGGGGCGAGGCATTAATGATTCCTGCCGGGGGGCTTAGGATGCCGGTTACAGCGGAAACAAGAGTACTGGAGGATGATGGTGATGGCAACCTGCGGAGCAAGGAAAATTTGGTTATGGATGGACTAGGCATCTTTCAATTTGTCCAAACAGAGGTACCGCAAATGGTGGACAATCTGCTGAATTTTAGCGGGGAAGATAAAGACAAAGTGGATTATTTCATGTTTCACCAGCCTAACCGTTTTATGCTGGAAAAATTGGCAGATCAGATGCAAGTACCGCGCCGCAAAATGCCCAGTAATATTGTCGAACGGTTTGGTAATGCCAGCGGGGTTACTATTCCTGCCAACATCACCTTTAATCTGGGCTCGCAGCTACGGAAAGACTGGCTGCGGCTCTGCCTGAGTGGGTTCGGTACGGGGTTAGCCTGGGGTTCTATGCTGCTTACAGTAGGCGGCTTGGATTTCTGTGAGATGATTGATTATGAGTGAGAACGTTCGTTTTGCCGCCTTTGGGGGGAAAGCTGCCATCGGTGGCGAGGACGGGTGAATATTTTTTCTGGAATTTAATGCTGAAAATTATTAAAGAGAGGATATTTCGATGAATTTGAAAAGAGTATTTGATTTTGTTAGTTCGGTGTGTTTACTTGCGGCTTTTTCGCCCGTTATGCTGGTTGCTGCATTATTAATCAAGCTGAATATGGGATCGCCTATTTTCTTTAAGCAGATAAGAGCGGGATTATATGGCAGCCACTTTTATATTTATAAATTTCGCACGATGATAGATGCTAAGGATGAATATGGGGAATTTTTACCGGATGCAGTTAGGGTGACTAGGCTGGGAAGGTTCTTACGTAATTTTAGTTTGGATGAATTGCCACAATTATATAATGTAAGTAGAGGCGATATGAGTTTAGTAGGACCGAGACCGCTCCTCCTAAAATATCTGCCTTATTATAGCGCGAGGGAATCATTGCGGCATACTGTACGACCGGGTATAACGGGCTTAGCACAGATATCTGGCCGGAATTTATTATCCTGGGATGAAAAGTTGGAGCTTGATGCAAAATATGTTGAAAATTGGTCACTATGGTTAGATTTAAAGATCCTTTTTCTTACATTCTTGCGTGTGGTTAACCGAAGTGGGGTAGTTAGCGTGCAGGATAGTATGATGCTGGCCTTAGACAAGGAACGAGAATTAAAGATAAATTGAATTTGTAAAAAAATATATGTGTCAATAATTGTATAATGAGGGGATTTTAATGAAGTTCACATTTATTACGCCTGACTCGCATTGCTGGCTTGAAACCATTCATAAGCTGCCGCATGACAGCTATCATCTGCCTGAATATGTAGCATTAAATGCAAGCTATGAAAAAGGCGATGCGTATGCATATGTTATGGAAGATGGTTCTAATATATTTTTTTTCCCTTTTATTATTCGGCCGATTTCTCTTGCGTTTCATGAAATGGGAGATTCAGTGCTGTATGATGCAATATCGCCCTATGGGTATTCCAGTCCGCTCTTGTTAACGGAAGACACGACAGGTCGGTTTTGCCAAAAAGCAATGAGTACTTTTTTGGCAGAAATGAAACGGAGAAATGTTGTAGCAGTCTTTTCACGACTGCATCCGCTTCTAACGAATCATGAAATGCTAAATGGCTATGGAACATTAGTCAACCATGGCAGCACAGTTTCCATTGATCTTACTTTATCCGAAGGGGAACTGTGGCAGCAAATGCGGCGGAATCATCGTGCTGGTATAAAACGGACCGGGGAGAAAGGCTATAGTGCATTTGTAGATTATGAGGGGAAATATTGGGAGCAATTTATTGCCATCTATTATGAAACTATGGAGCGAAATAAGGCGGATCAATACTACTATTTTAGTGCTCGCTACTTTGAAAAGTTAAGGCAGGCAATGAGAGAATGCATGTATTTAGGCGTTGTTCTTGATCAAGGGGAGGTAGCATCTGCCGGCCTTTTCACTGAAAGCAACGGGATTGTTCAATATCATCTATCCGCAACTGCGGACAAGTATTTAAAGGGCGGAAGTTCGAAACTCTTGCTTTATTTTATAACACTCTATGAAAAAAAACGGGGCAGCCGCATACTGCATATCGGGGGCGGGATTGGTGGAAACGAAGATTCATTATTCAGATTTAAAGCAGGATTTTCACAAACCAGACATGCGTTTTATACTTGGCATATCATTGTCAATGAAGGGATATATTCTCAATTAGTTAGCGAATGGGAGCAATATAACGGTAAAAAAGCAGACGATATATGTGACTATTTTCCGGTATATAGGAAAGACGTTTAATGCCACAAAAAATGGGAGTAAGATACGTATGGCAGGATTATTAATTATCGGAGCGGGCGGCCACGGTAAAGTGGTTGCGGATACTGCGCTGAGCATGGACAAATGGGATAAAATTGCTTTTTTGGATGATCGTTATCCAGAAATAACCTCTGTGCTCAATTTTCCCATTCTGGGAAAAGTTGATGAATATCTGCCGTTCCATAGCAGTTATCAAGATGTGGTCGTTGCTGTCGGTGATAATAAGCTGCGGGTGGAACTCATTCGCCGATTCATTGATTGCAGGTTTAGACTGCCGCTTATTATTCATCCCCAAGCTTTTGTAAGCAGATTTTCTGACATAGGCCACGGGTCAGTAGTATTTGCCCAGGCTGCGATAAACGCAGGAACAGTAGTGGGCATTGGAAGCATAATTAATACGGGAGCAACTGTTGATCATGAGTGCCTGCTAGGGTGTGGTGTCCATGTTTCTCCCGGTGTGCATATAGCGGGTCAGGTAAAGATCGGGGACTATACGTGGCTGGGTATTGGTTCGACAATTATTCAGCAACGATCCCTTGGCCGCAATGTGATAGTAGGCGCCGGTGCAGTCATTATTCAAGATGTTCCGAATGATGTTACTACTGTAGGAGTGCCGGGAAGAGTCTTACATAAACAATATTTAAACTATGTATAGAGTTAAGTCTTGTATGAACGCGAGTTTAAGAGCACAGGCCTCGATTATGGGACGCGGAAGGGAAGATGCGGAGTGGAACAACAGGAATTCATCCAAAAGATCAGGGAAGTGCTGTTTGAAACAAAGCGGAATATTGATGCGGCAACAGTGCTTGATGATTTGGAAGGCTGGGATTCACTTGGAAGGCTGAGTCTTGCGGTGCTGATTCAGGAATCCTTTGGCGTGATGGCAGATACGAATACACTGCGGCAGTGTAGGACTGTAGGTGATATTATCAATCTGGTTCAGAGTAATTCGTTTCAGCAAAGCTGAAACACCGGTAATGCAGGTGGGGGCGGCTTTGCCTGTCTATAGAGGCGGGAGCCTTGACTCACCGTTAAGATAAACTTACTTTAGTCCACCAACTGAGTATTCTAGCAGTGTTACTCCTCACTTCGAAAGATGCCTCTGGTGTAACAGGAAGCGGATTCATAGTTCTGGCAGCAACTTTATCGGTTATTCCTGGTATTCCGATGGCCGATTTAGCGCTAATCTTTAGCATTGATCGGTTTATGTCTCAGGGCCGTGCTGTGACTAACCTTATTGGGAACGGCGTAGCTACTATTGTAGTTTCGAAATGGGAACAAGAATTAGATGTAAAAAAAGTTGAAGAGATATTAAATTAGAAGGTAATAAAATGGACCAAGGAACATTCAGAGTAAAATCTGGATTGGCCGAAATGCTTAAAGGTGGCGTTATTATGGATGTCACCACGCCAGAACAAGCCAAAATTGCCAAACAGGCCGGTGCCTGTGCTGTAATGGCTCTCGAGCGTGTTCCATCTGACATTCGTGCCGCCGGCGGTGTGGCGCGTATGGCTGATCCGGCTATTATACAAAGAATTATGGATTCCGTTACGATTCCCGTTATGGCCAAGGCGCGAATTGGTCATTTTGTCGAGGCACAGATTCTAGAGTCGCTCGGCGCGGACTATATAGATGAAAGTGAAGTCTTAACACCTGCTGATGATAAGTTTCATATTAATAAGCATAAATTTAAAATACCTTTTGTCTGTGGTGCAAAAAATCGAAGGTGAAGCTTTGCGTCGTATTGCCGAGGGTGCAGCAATGATTCGCACAAAAGGAGAACCTGGAACCGGCAATGTAATTGAAGCGGTACGCCATATCCGTATGGTCATGAGTCAAATTCGAGAATTACAGAATCTGCCGGATGAAGAAGTTTCAGCCTTTGCAAAAAAGATTGCCGCACCGCTCGAACTTGTTGTAGAGACAAAAAAATTAGGAAAGTTACCTGTCGTAAATTTTGCAGCAGGTGGTATTGCTACTCCAGCCGATGCTGCACTTATGATGCAGCTAGGTTGCGATGGTATTTTTGTCGGGTCCGGTATCTTCAAATCCGGCGATCCGGCTAAACGAGCCAAAGCGATTGTTGCTGCTACAACATATTATAATGATCCAAATGTACTCGCCGAAGTGTCAAAAGATCTGGGAGATGCAATGGTTGGAATTGATATATCTACTATCCCGGGAAATGAGTGTATGCAGGAACGCGGTTGGTAGTATTGTTTACAAAATAAATAGAAAAAGTTGAGAATTATATTTTTGACTGTGTTGGAGAATTTCCCAAACATAACAACTTCTAACCATTGAACATAATCCCTATACTTTTTGCATGATTTCTTTTTACTGCCTCGCACTGGCAGTATTTTTTTATACATAAGAATCTGAATAGCTTATATGCTAGTGATATTTGCAACGGCCGATTTAATAGGTCGATTCGCTTGTCTATAAGGGATATTATAAAAGATTTGTGTAAATAATAGAAAGGAATTGAAATTATAGAGGGACATATGATGGCAGATTATATACACGTACTAATTTCGATTCCACAAAAATACAGTGTATCGGAGATCATGGGGTATCTAAAAGGGAAAAGTGCCATTATGCCTATTTGAGAGGCACTTAAATTTGAAATACAAGTTTGGAAGTCGTCATTTTTGGGCGGAAGAGTATTGTCCAACGTTCATGTCCTTCAGGCGGTGCTGTACAAGTTAAGGCTATAATTTTTGCTTCAATTTCTCCATCAAATTTATGGGCTCGGTTTTTCTGCGATTTTCGACCCAGAGCACTTTCCAAACCCTCTTCAACATACCGTTTGGCAATTTGGATTACGGAACACCGACAGGCATCATAGGTTTGTTCGATCTTTTTATTCGTCCAGCCTTTGTTTTCCGGTATTTCGTCCAATTTTAGAAGAATTTGCGCATGTTTGATTTTATAGCCTTGGGTTTTTCCTTCTTTAATGATTTTTTTCAATTCTTTGCGTTCATCTTCAGACAATGTAACATAATATTTTTGACTCATTCTTTTGCACCTGCGGTTTTTACTTTATTATACTCTTATCAGATGCATATTCGTATCTTTTTGCTAAATGGGTGATGTACTAGCAGGCAGGTGTAATCTGCAGTGACGTTTGAAGAGTCAAGACATACCCGGCGTAAAGATTTCTTTTTTGTGATTTCAATGTTTGTTTTTACGCGGATTACAAACGGTTGACAATCTTTAAAATAAGTATCGGAACGCTCAATTTGAAAATAGGCTCTGTCTGCAACTATAATACAAGCTTTATCCGCTAATTCATTCAACAAAGGGCCGTCGTGTTGCAGGCCGGTGGTTTCCAGCACTTTTTGCGGAAGTTCCGTAGATAAATTTAAGGCAGTATGAAGCTTTACTCCTGCCCGCTTGCCATGATACGGAGCCCACAGCAACCTTGTTTCAC